>JBDTQN010000140.1:0-6626 GCA_039932215.1 Pseudolysinimonas sp.
CTCGGCCTCGTGGGCTTCAGCGTCGTCGACATGGGTGTACGCGGCGGCGTTGATCACCACATCGACGCCGCGCGCCGCGTCCGCGACGGCGGCGGCATCCCGGATGTCGAGTTCGGAGCTAGGGGGCGCGGTCACGCTGCGCTCCGGGAACTCGGCGCTCAGGTCGGCGCCGAGCATGCCTCGGCCGCCGAGGATGAGGTAGCTCGCGGTCGCCATCAGGCGAGAGCCGCGCGTGCCGTCAGAGGCTCCCACCACGCCCGGTTGTCGCGATACCACTGCACGACGTCGGCGAGTCCCCGCTCGAACGGCACGAGGGGTTCGTAGCCCAGTTCGGAGCGGATCTTGCCGATGTCGACCGAGTAGCGCAGGTCGTGACCTTTGCGATCGGCGACCCTGTCGACGTACGACCAGTCTTTGCCGGTCGCGTCGAGCAGGAGCTGGGTGAGCTCGAGGTTGCTGAGCTCGGTGCCGCCGCCGATGTTGTAGATCTCGCCCGCCCGGCCGCCCGTCAGCACCATCGCGATGCCACGAGTGTGGTCATCGACATGCAGCCAGTCGCGGATGTTCTCGCCGCTGCCGTAGAGGGGCACGTGCTTGTCGTCGATCAGGTTCGTGACGAACAGCGGGATGACCTTCTCGGGAAAGTGGTACGGCCCGTAGTTGTTCGAGCAGCGCGTGATCGACAGGTTCATGCCATGCGTGCGGTGGTAGCTACGCGCCAGCAGATCGCTGCCGGCCTTGCTCGCGGAGTAGGGCGAATTCGGCTCGAGCGGCCGGCTCTCGTCCCACGAGCCCTCGGCGATCGAGCCGTACACCTCGTCGGTGCTGACATGCACGAAGCGCTGGATGCCGGCGGCCAGGCTCGCATCGAGCAGCCGCTGGGTGCCCACCACGTTGGTCTCGACGAACGGGCCGGAGTCACGTACCGAGCGGTCGACGTGCGACTCGGCTGCGAAGTGCACGATCGCGTCGACCCCCGGAAGCGTGTGATCGAGCAGCTCGATGTCACGGATGTCTCCGTGGACGAACGAGTATCGGGAATCCTCGGCAACAGGGCTCAGGTTGGCGAGGTTGCCGGAGTAGGTGAGGGAGTCGTAGACGACCACCTCGGCGTCTTCGAGGCCGGGGTAGGCGTTCTCGATCGTGCGTCGCACGAAGTTGGAGCCGATGAAACCGGCGCCCCCGGTGACGAGGATCTTCATGTCGACAAGACTAGACGGCGGGCTCGATAGTCTGGACGGATGGAGTGCCAGTGGTGAAGTCTCGCCCGACGATCTCGATCGTGACCCCCTGTTTCAACGAAGAGGGCAACGTTGAGGCATGCGCGCAAGAGGTGGCGCGGGTGATGAGCGCCGATCTTCCGGGGTACGACTACGAGCACATCTTCTGCGACAACTCCAGCACCGACGACACCCTCGGCAGGCTCCGGAAGCTGGCGGAGGCCGACGCGCACGTCAAGGTGATCGTCAACTCTCGCAACGTCGGGCCGTTCCGCAACATCGCCAACGGCCTCCTGAGCGTGTCCGGCGACCTGGTCGTCCCCATGGTGCCCGCCGATATCCAGGATCCGCCTTCGGTCATCGCCGAGATGGTCGCCAAGCTCCGTCCCGACGTCGACGTCGTGTACGGCATCCGGCGCAACCGGCGCGAGAACCTGCTGATGCGCATCGCGCGAAGCAGCTACTACCGCGCGCTCCGCTCCAGCGGCGGCGCGTCGCCGCCCGCTCACGCCGGCGAGTTCCTCCTCGCCCGGCGCGACGTGATCGACGCGATCTCGCAGGTGGGTGGCAGCTATCCCTACATCCGCGGACTGATCGCTCAGACGAATCCGCGGTTCGAGACGGTCGACTACACCTGGGCGCAGCGCGAAGTCGGCAAGTCTCGCAACTCGATCCCCGACCTGGTCGACCAGGCGCTGAACGGCGTGGTCTCGACCGCACGGACGCCCATCCGCTGGGCACTGCTGCTCGGCGTGGTGTTCGCCCTCGTCGGCGTCGTGATCGGCATCGTGAACCTCATCCTCTTCCTCGTCGCGGGCTCCGACGCCGCTCAGGGCATCCCGACCCTCATCGTCGCGACCTTCCTGTTCGGCGGCGTGAACCTCTTCTTCCTCGGCCTGATCGGGGAGTATGTGCTGAGCATCCATTCGAGCGTGCGCCCCGAACCTCCGATGTTCGAACGCGAGCGCATCAACCTGCCGACGAGACGGAACGAACGATGAAGGCCGTACTGCTGGCCGGGGGCCTCGGCACCCGCATGCGAGAAGAGACAGAGTTTCGCCCGAAGCCGATGGTCGAGATCGGTGGCCGCCCCGTGCTCTGGCACATCATGAAGATCCTCGGTCAGCAGGGCATCGAGGACTTCGTGGTCTGCGCCGGCTACAAGAGCGAGTACATCAAGGACTACTTCACCAATTACCGGGCGGTCAACCAGGATTTCACGGTCACGCTCGGCGATCACGAGAGCATCGAATACCACGGCGGGCATGAAGAAGCGCACTGGAAGGTGACCGTTGCCGACACCGGCGCCGCGACGATGACCGGTGGACGCATCAAGCGCGTGCAGAAGTACGTCGGCGACGAGCGCTTTCTCTGCACGTACGGCGACGGCATCGCCGACGTCGACCTGAAGGCACTTGTGGAGTATCACGAGTCGCACGGCAAACTCGCGACCGTCACCGCGGTGCAGCCGCTCAGCAGGTTCGGCGTGCTCGACCTCGAAGATGACGGATCGGTCAACCAGTTCAAAGAGAAGCCACAGGTGGAGGGCTGGATCAACATCGGGTACTTCATCTTCGAGCCCGCCGTCTTCGACTACATCGAAGGCGACGAGACCGTGCTCGAGGAGGGCCCGCTGCACCGGCTCGCGACCGACGGTCAGATCGCCGCCTACCCGCACAAGGGTTTCTGGCAGCCGATGGACACCTACCGGGAGACCCTGATGCTCAACGAGTTGTGGGATACCGGCGACGCGCCTTGGAGGACGTGGTGACGATGACCGAGCACGAGTGGGCTTCACATAAGACCGGATCGGATCTCATCGCCGATTTCGTGGCGACGCGCTGTCACCCCGACGCCTTCGTGGTGATCGGCGGGGCGTGCGCATTCATGATCGACGCGCTCGGCCGCAACGAGCGCACCGGGTACATCTGCATGCAGCACGAGCAGTCGGCGTCGATGGCTGCCGACGCGATCTGGCGCACCACCGGCAAGGTCGGCGTGACGATGGCCACGAGCGGGCCGGGCGCCACCAACCTCATCACGGGCATCGCCTCGTCGTGGTTCGACTCCATTCCCAGCCTGCACATCACTGGCCAGGTCAACGATCGCGAGAGCATCAAGACCGTCGGTGCCGACGTGCGGCAGGCCGGCTTCCAAGAGACGGACATCGTGTCGATGGTGTCCACCATTACCAAATCAGCGATCAAGGTGTCAGACACGGCAGGGCTCGCCGCCGCCTTGGCGTCGTCGCTCGCGATCGCCACCTCGGGTCGCATGGGCCCGGTGCTGATCGATGTCCCGATGAATGTGCAGCAGGACCCGGTGAGCGAGCAGGACTACGCGGTCGCCTTCGCCTCGGCGGTGGTCGAGTCTCCTGGGCTGGCAGAGCCGAGGACGGTGGCCGAGCAGCTCACCGGATTCCTGGACGGCGCCGAACGACCCCTCGCCATTCTGGGCGGAGGACTCGGGCTCGCAGGCACGGCCGAGGTCGTGCAGGACTGGTGCGACGCCAACGGCGTGCCCTACATCGCGAGCTGGGCCGGTCTCACCTTCGTCGATCGCTCCAGGCCCGGATACCAGGGTTCGCAGGGCGTCTACGGATCGCGTCACGCGAACTGGACCGTGCAGGCGGCCGACAAGATCGTGGTCTTCGGGAGCAGACTCGACAACCGGCAGCGCACGGGCAACCCGCGTGCGTACGCGCCGTTCGCCGACGTCTTCGTGCTCGACGTCGACCCGCAGGAGGTGCGCAAGTTCCATGCGAACTCCCGCTACTCCGGTGCGGCCTTCGACCTCGCGGGCATCGCCCCGGTGTTGAGGGCGACGGGCTTCGACTACGACGCGGATCCGTGGCTGGAACTGGTCGAACAAGACAAGCAGACCAACGACTCCGGCTGGGATGCCGCGGTCGAGCCAGGCGAGTTCAATCCGTACCACGCGATCCCGGCGATGCAGAAGCATTTCCCGGCCGGGTCGATCGTGGCGTCCGACACGGGGGCGAACCTGTGCTGGCTCTTCCAGGCCTACTCCGCGGACGACAGTCACCTCTTCACGTCCGGGGGCAACTCGCCCATGGGGTATGCGCTGCCGGCCGCGATCGGCGTGCAACTGGCGCGTCCAGACGCCCCGGTGATCTGCGCGATCGGCGACGGCGGCCTGCAGATGAACATCCAGGAGCTGCAGACCGCGGTGGCGTACGACCTGCCGATCACGATCCTGCTGTTCAACAACGCCGGCTACGGGATCATCAAGCAGTTCCAGGACTCGAACACCGGCAGCAGGCACCACGCCAGCGGCACCGGCTACTCCACGCCCGACTTCGGCAAGGTCGCGGCCTCGTACGGGATCCCGTACCACCGCGTCGAGACGGTCGCCGATATCGGCCCGGAGCTGTTCGAGCGGTCGTTGAAGCTCGTGGAACTCGTCATCCCGCCACAGGCCCTCATCACGCCCAAGGCCGAGGGGGATCACTTCCTGCACGACCAGTTCCCGCATATCGCGGGGCGGCACCAGGAGCCGCTGCCGTACGACTACCCCGAGCGCCCCAGCGACCTGACGGTGAGTTCGGCGCTCTAGACGTCGGACGGTCGCGCGGGCAGCTCGCCGCCGAGCAGATCGTCGGCGAGCGCGATGCCGCTGTACCAGCGCGCGGCGCTCTCCAGGCCGGTGGCGACGGGGACCTCCGGCCGCCACCCGGTGGCCAGCAGCCGCGTGACGTCCGCTTGCAGCCCCGGCCCGTCTTCCGGGCCGAAGCGGAGCGAACCGAGGGACGGGGTCACGGCTCCCGCGAAGGTGGTCAGTGAGCTCTGCAACGTGGACGCATCAGGATGGGCGACGTTCACGATCCCATCGGGGGTGCCCGGCAGTGCGAGGGAGGCGAGGGCGCGCGCACAGTCCGACGCGTACAGGAAGCTCCACGGTTGGCCGCCGCGGCTGACGTCGAGCGTCTGACCCGATCTCAACGCTCGGGCCACCGACGCCAGCACGTTGCCTTCGTTGTCGAGCGGGCCGAAGACCGAGAAGATGCGGGCCCAGATCCACTCGATGCGGTCGTCGCAGCGCTCGCGCACGCGTTCCAGCGCCGCGACCTTCGCGCGACCGTATGCGGTGACCGGCCGCGTCTGCGCGTCCTCGTCGATCGGCCCGTCGCGCCACCCGTACTCGGCCTGGCTGCCGCAGCCCACGAAGCGCCGTACCCCCGCGCCGAGCGCCGCCTCGAGAACGGCATCCAGTCGATCCACGTTGTCGTCCTGCTCCGGACCGTCCCGCGCGGGTCCGGCGACACCGGACCAGTCGAGCGCGATCAGGACGTCGGGGGCCTCGGCGGCCACGACATCCGGCCAGTTCGCGGGCGGTGCGGCGACGACGCGCACACCGTCCGCTCCAGCCAGCCGCCAGGGGGAAGGGTCACGGGTGACGCCGACGACGTCGCAGCCAGCGGCCTGCAACGCGCGAACGGTCCAGGCGCCGAGGAAGCCTGACGCGCCTGTGACGAGGTATCGCATGGCATCCCTTCCCGTGGTTCCGGCTTCACCCTATGCGCGGCACGGGTGCCGGACGGAGTTAGCGAACGGGTAGAGTCGGTGGTCCTCCGTCTCGATCTCGAGGAGCACTCCATCTCTGACACCGACACCCCCGACGCCGCGCGCCAGCAGATCCTCGAACTGGTCAGCGCGTTCGCAGCGAACAGCCTTCGCCGGCCCGAATTCGTGCCCGGCGAGACAACGGTCCCGGTCTCGGGCAAGGTCCTCGACCCTGCCGACTTCGCCGCTCTGGTCGACGCGTCGCTCGACGGCTGGCTGACCGCGGGCAGGTTCCATCCTCTGTTCGAGCGTGCGCTGTCGAAGTACGTCGGCGCGCGCAGTTCGATCTTCGTCAACAGTGGATCCAGCGCGAACCTCGTGGCGCTGAGCGGGCTCACCAGCCCGAAGCTCGGCCCTCGTGCGTTGAAGGCCGGCGACGAGGTGCTCACCGTGGCAGCGGGGTTCCCGACCACCGTCAACCCGATCATCCAGAACGGCATGCGACCGGTCGTCGTGGATGTCGAGCTGGGCACCTACGATGCGATCGCCGAGCGCCTGCGCGAAGCGGTCGGACCGAAGACGCGCGCGATCATGATGGCGCACACCCTGGGCAATCCTTTCGACCTCGACACTGTGCGCGACCTGTGCAAAGAGCACGACCTGTGGCTGATCGAAGACTCGTGCGATGCGCTCGGATCGACCTACGACGGCAAACGCACGGGCAGTTTCGGCGACACGGCCACTGTCAGCTTCTACCCGGCGCATCACATCACGACCGGTGAGGGCGGCGCGGTGTTCGTGAAATCGCCGTTGGTGCGCAAGCAGGTGGAGTCGTTCCGCGACTGGGGACGCGACTGCTACTGCGAGACCGGGCATGACAACA
>JBDTQN010000141.1:0-6583 GCA_039932215.1 Pseudolysinimonas sp.
ACCATGCCCGCGTTCCGCGACGGGGAGATGATCGGCGTCGTCGGCGCCGACCTCTACGTGAACGATGTCGAGCGCACGCTGCTGCCGGCGGTGCGCGGGGCGGGGCGTCGCGCGGCGCTCGTCAACGCGTCGGGTCGTGTCGTCGTCGCCAGCGACTCGTCACGCCCTACAGGCTCGCTCATCCGCCCCGCGTCGTGGACCGAGCACGACCGGGTCGTGCCCTGCGCGAACGGACTCGCGCTCCTCGTCGACGACTGACGCTCGCGCCAGCGCGAACCCCCCTGGGCGTGGAATCGATCCAACCGCCCCGAACGAACCCTTCGGGCGGCGTTACCTGCAGAACGGGGCGGTTGGATCGATTCACCGCGGCGGAGGCGCCTTGGCGGAGGCGCCTTGGCGGAGGTGACGTCGGCGGAGGCGGCCTAGGCGCCGATGCGGATGAGCTTCTTGTTGACGAACTCGTCGGCGCCGAAGCGGCCCAGTTCGCGACCCGAGCCGGAACGCTTCACACCGCCGAACGGCAACTCGGCACCGTCGGCGAGCACGATGTTGACCCAGACCATGCCCGCGTCGATGCGATCGGCGACGCGCATGGCCTGCTCGTGGTCGGTCGTGTACAGGTACGAGCCGAGGCCGAATGGGGTGTCGTTCGCCAGCGCAACTGCCTCGTCCTCCGAGCTCACCTTGTAGACGGCGGCCACGGGTCCGAAGAACTCCTCGTGGTACGCGTCCATGCCCGGCTTCACATCAGCGAGCACGGCGGCCGGGAAGAAGGCACCGTCGCGGGTGCCTCCGGCGACCAGGGTCGCACCCTGCTCGACCGCACGGTCGAGCTGGGACTGCAGACCCTCGGCAGCGGCGAGCGACGAGAGCGGGCCGAGCACGGTGTCGGGCGAGGTGGGGTCTCCGGGAGCGGCGGCGGTGAGACCGGCGGTGAACTTCTCGAGGAACGCGTCGTAGAGGTCGTCGATCACGATGAAGCGCTTGGCCCCGTTGCACGACTGACCGCTGTTGTCGAGTCGCGCCCCGACCGCGGCCTCGACCGCGGCATCCAGATCATCGGTGCTGAGAAGGATGAACGGGTCGGACCCGCCGAGCTCGAGCACGACCTTCTTGAGGTACTTGCCCGCAAGCTGCGCGACCGACGCACCCGCCGCCTCCGACCCGGTGAGCGAGACGCCCTGCACCCGCGGGTCGGCGATGACCGATTCCATCTGTGAGCTCGACGCGAGCACGTTGACGTAGGCGCCCTCGGGGAAACCGGCGTCGAGGAAGATCTTCTCGATCGCCGCCGCCGACTCGGGGCACTGCGACGCGTGCTTGAGGATGATGGTGTTGCCGATGATCAGGTTCGGGCCGGCGAAGCGGGCGACCTGGTAGTACGGGAAGTTCCACGGCATGATGCCCAGCAGCACGCCCAGCGAGTTGCGACGGATGAACGCCGAGCCTTCGCCGTCGAGCAGGTCGATCTTCTCGTCTTCGAGGAAGCCCGGCCCGTGCTGCGCGTAGTACTCGTAGATCGCGGCGGCGAAGTCGACCTCGCCGAGAGCCTGCTCGACCGGCTTGCCCATCTCGCGCACGATGATGTCGGCCAGTTCTTGGCGGCGCTCGGTGTGCAGGTCCGCCACTTTCTGGATGAGGGCGGCCCGCTCTGCAGTGGTGCTCGAACGCGACCAGCCGTCGTGCGCGGCGGCGGCTTTGTCGACCGCGGCGGCGAGGTCCGAATCCGACAGGGTCGGGTAGCTGGCGAGAGACTCACCGGTCGCGGGGTTGACGACGGCATAGCTCATGGGGTTCTCCTCTACGTCGGGGACTGAGACGACTCTACGACGCGCGCTCCGGCTGGTGCTTTGCCTTTTTCTCGGCGCTCTCGGCGAGTTACCCCGCGAACGACTCCGTGACGTTCTTCGCGAGCCACGCGAGCGGCTCGACCGCCTCGCCGCCACCCGGCCGCACTTCGAAGTGCAGGTGGTCGCCGGTGCTGGCGCCGGTGCTGCCGACCAGGCCGATGACGGTGCCGCGGGTGACGACCTGTCCCACCGAGACGGTCTGCGATCCGTAGATCATGTGCCCGTAGACGGTCTGCACCTTCTGGCCGTTGATGGTGTGCTCGATCACGACGTGCTGGCCGAGGCCGCCCTCGCTCGACGATTCGACGACCACTCCATCGGCGACCGCGTGGATCGACGTGCCGCGTCCCGGATCGAAATCGACGCCCCGGTGGTCAGACGAGCAGCCCCACGAGCAGGGCGCAACGCGCCACCCGAATCCGCTGCTGATGTCGCTGGTCGGCGCGATCGGCCACTGAACCGGGGTGTACTGCGTGATCACATACTCTTCGCGGGTCGCGACGGGCGAGAACGCCGCCGCGGTGGTCGTGAGGCGCTGCGACGCGAGGTCGTAGGCCTCTTCTTTCATCGTGACAGCCGACGCCGGCAGGTCGTGCACCGTCACGGTGAGGAACGAGATGACGGCTGCTCCGATGGCAATCGTGCGTCTCTTGCGGAAGACCCCGAGATAGCTGTCGAGGGGAACGGAGACGTCGGCGGGCATAGCGGTAGTTCGGCGGGTCACGAGGGGGAGAAGACTTCCTGATCAGGGGCGGAAGGTAACGATCGTGCAACACCACTCTGGGCGTCCCCTGGCAGGAACACGCGTACAGGCTGGCAACGTCGACCTCTGACAGGCTGGGGGGATGGATATCTGGCCCGGGCGCGCGTACCCACTGGGAGCAACGTTCGATGGCCCCGGGACCAACTTCGCCCTGTTCAGCGAGGCGGCCGAGAGCGTCGAACTGTGCCTCTTCGACGAGCAGGGTGTCGAGACGCGCGTCGACCTGACCGAGATCGACGGCTACGTGTGGCACGGATTCCTGCCCGACGTCGGCCCGGGACAGCGCTACGGCTACCGAGTGCGCGGCACCTGGGATCCGGCGACCGGGCAGCGTTTCAACGACAACAAGCTGCTGCTCGACCCTTACGCGAAGGCGACCTGCGGCGAGATCCGCTGGGGTCAGGCGTTGTTCTCGTACGACTTCGACGATCCCGATCAGCGCAACGACGACGACTCAGCGGGCAGCATGATCCACGGGGTCGTCATCGACCCGGCGTTCGACTGGGAAGACGACCGGCTCCCCCGCATCCCCTACGCCCAGAGCGTCATCTACGAGGCCCACGTGAAGGGCCTGACTGAACTGCACCCCGACGTACCCGAGGCCCAGCGCGGCACGTACGCCGGGGTCGCGCACCCGGCGGTCATCGCACACCTACAGCGCATCGGCGTCACGGCGATCGAGCTGATGCCCGTGCACCAGTTCCTCGACGACTCGGTGTTGCAAGAGAAGGGCCTGCACAACTACTGGGGCTACAACACGATCGCGTTCTTCGCGCCGCACGCCGGCTACGCCGCCGACGGCGAGCTGGGCGAGCAAGTGCTCGAGTTCAAGCACATGGTCAAGGCACTGCACGCGGCCGGCATCGAAGTGATCCTGGATGTCGTGTACAACCACACCGCGGAGGGCAACCACCAGGGGCCCACAGTTTCGATGCGCGGCATCGACAACGCCGCGTACTACCGCCTCGTCGAGGGCGACGAGCAGCACTACATGGACTACACCGGCACCGGCAACTCGCTCAACGCCGGCAACCCGCACACGTTGCAGCTGGTGATGGACTCACTGCGCTACTGGGTGACCGAGATGCACGTCGACGGGTTCCGCTTCGACCTGGCCGCGACCCTCGCGCGCGAGTTCTACGAGGTCGACAAGTTGAGCGCATTCTTCGAGCTCGTGCAGCAAGATCCGGTGGTCAGCCAGGCGAAGCTCATCGCCGAGCCGTGGGACATCGGGCCGGGCGGTTACCAGGTCGGCGGCTTCCCGCCGCAGTGGTCCGAGTGGAACGGCAAGTACCGCGACGAGGTCCGCGACTTCTGGCGGGGCGAGATGGGCACCCTGGGCGAGTTCGCATCTCGAATCACCGGCTCGAGTGACCTCTATGAGCACACGGCCCGCCGCCCGGTCGCCAGCATCAACTTCATCACCGCGCACGACGGGTTCACCCTGCGCGACCTGGTTTCGTACAACGAGAAGCACAACGAGGCCAACGGCGAAGACGGCAACGACGGCGCTGACGACAACCGCTCATGGAACATGGGCGCCGAGGGCGAGACCGATGACGCCGCGGTGAACGAACTGCGTGCCCGCCAGCAGCGAAACTTCTTGGCGACCCTGCTGTTGAGCCAGGGCGTGCCGATGATCCTGCACGGCGACGAGCTGGGTCGAACGCAGCACGGCAACAACAACGTCTACGCACAAGACAGCGAGATCGCCTGGGTGCACTGGGACGATGCCGACGATGCGCTGGTCGAGTTCACCGCATCCATCACCGCTCTGCGCCGCGACCACCCGACCTTCCGTCGCAGCCGGTTCTTCGACGGCCACCCGGTGCGCCGCGGCGAGGGCGAGCCGTTGCCCGACATTGTGTGGCTGCGCCCCGACGGCACGGCGATGCAGCCCGAAGACTGGGAGGCCGGCTTCGGCCGCACGATCGGCGTGTTCCTCAACGGTGAAGGCATCCGCGGTGTCGACGTGCAGGGGCGGCGCATCGTCGACAAGCACTTCCTGGTCTACTTCAACGCGCACACCGAAACGGTCGAGGTGACCGTGCCGCAAGAGGAGCGCTCGCCCTCGTGGGACATCGTCGTCGCGACCGACGGAAGCTCGGGCACGCTCGAACCGGGCGGCGGCTTCTCGCTGGGCGCCCACTCACTCGCGGTGCTGCGTGCGCGGTAGTCCCCTCTCCACCTACCGGCTGCAGCTGACCGGCGACTTCACGCTCCACGATGCCGCGGGCCTCGCCGCCTACCTGCGCGAGCTCGGCATCGACTGGTTCTACCTGTCGCCGATCCTGCAGGCCGGCGAAGGGTCGACGCACGGCTACGACGTGGTCGACCATTCGACAGTGGATGCCGCACGCGGCGGGGCAGACGGCTTGCGGGCGCTGTCGGCGGCAGCGCGCGACGCCGGACTCGGGGTGCTCGTCGACATCGTGCCGAACCACATGGGCGTCGGCGTCCCGGCCGCGAACGCCGCGTGGTGGAGCGTGCTCTCGCTCGGCCGCGACTCGCCTTACGCCGACTGGTTCGACATCGACTGGGACGCCAGCGGCGGCATGGTCCGCTTGCCGGTCGGCGATGTGGACGATCGGGACCCGTTCCCGCCCGACGACACGCACTACGAACTCATCGACTGGCGCCGTGCCGACAGCGAACTCAACTACCGGCGCTTCTTCGCGGTGAACGAGCTCGCCGGCATCCGGGTCGAACTGCCGCACGTGTTCGCCGCGACTCACGAGCTGATCGTGTCGTGGGTGCGCGACGGCCTCGTCGACGGTCTGCGTGTCGATCACCCCGACGGCCTGGCCGATCCCGGCCGCTACCTCGACGACCTCGCGGCCGCGACCGGGGGCGCCTACGTGCTCGTGGAGAAGATCCTCGAATCGGGTGAGGTGCTCGCGCCGTTCTGGGCCACCGCGGGCACGACCGGCTACGACGCTCTCGCCGAACTCGACCGGGTGCTGGTCGATCCGGCCGGGCAACGCACCCTCGACCGTCTGGATGCTTCCCTCCGCCGCGGCGGCCCGCTCGCCTGGGCAGACCTCATCCACGACACGAAGCGGGCGATCGCCGACGGCATCCTGAACTCGGAGGTCCGTCGCCTGGCCCGTGAAGCCGCCGGCGCGGAAGCGGGCGGCGACGAAGATGCCATCGCCGAGCTGCTCGCCTGCTTCCCGGTGTACCGCAGCTACCTGCCCTACGGGGCCGAGCACCTCGATGCCGCCGTCGCGGCGGCCACCCGGCGACGACCCGACCTGACCGAAGCCATCTCGCGGCTCGCCCCGATCCTCGGCGACCCGTCGCACCCGGCGGCGATCCGCTTTCAGCAGACCAGCGGGATGGTGATGGCGAAGGGCGTCGAGGACACGGCGTTCTACCGGGTGTCTCGGCTCGCCAGCCTGACCGAGGTCGGCGCCGACCCCGACGAGTTCGCGCTGACCGTCGACGACTTCCATGCCCGCCAGCAGACCCGGCTTGCGACCCTCCCCGCGAGCATGACCACTCTCACCACGCACGACACCAAGCGGGGTGAAGACACTCGCGCCCGCATCTCTGTGATCGCCGAACTGCCGGCCGAGTGGGCGGCATTCATCACGCGGCGCCGGCCGCGGTACGCGCTCGGCGACGGCGCCCTCGAGAACGTGCTGTGGGAGTCGATCGTCGGCAGTTGGCCGCGCGAGCGCGAGGCGCTGCACGGGTACGCCGAGAAGGCGGCGCGCGAGGCGGGCGGGGCGACGACCTGGGCCGATCCGGATGTGCCGTTCGAGGTGCGGCTGCACGAACTGGTCGATGCGGCGTTCGACGATCCAGAGGTGAACGGCGACATCGTCGCGTTCGTCGCCCGCATCGAAGCGGCCGGCTGGTCGAACTCGCTCTCGGCGAAGCTGCTGCAGCTGACCGGTCCGGGGGTGCCCGACGTCTACCAGGGCAGCGAACTCTGGGAGTTCTCGCTCGTCGACCCCGACAACCG
>JBDTQN010000142.1:0-6579 GCA_039932215.1 Pseudolysinimonas sp.
GAGGATCGGCGTGGGGGATCGGCGTGGGGGAGCGGGTTACGGGGCGGGCGGAGATTCCGCGGCAGGTGCTTCGCCCCTCACGATCCGCACCGGCGAGGTGTCGGGCTCCGCGTCGGAGGCGTGACGCCCGCGGCGGCGACCGACCTGGCCATCGTGGATCTCGATGATGCGATCTGCGTGCGCCGCCATCCGCGGGTCGTGCGTCGAGACGATCGCGGCGACCCCGCGTTGGTGCACCAGCGCCGCGATCAGCGACATCATCGCTTCGGCGTTGGTGCTGTCGAGCTGACCGGTCGGCTCGTCGGCGATCAGCAGACGTGGGTCGTTGGCGAGGGCGCGCGCGATGCCCAGGCGCTGCTGCTGGCCACCCGACAGTTCGCCCGGACGCTGGTTGGCGTGCGGCGTGAGGCCCACGATCTCGAGCAGTTCCGCGACTCGCGTATCGCGGTCATCGGCAGGCAAGCCGAGGATGCGCATTGGCAGTTCCACGTTCTCGGACGCCGACAGCACCGGCAGCAGCGCGAACGTCTGGAAGATGTAACCCAGCTCGCGCCGGCGCATGTCGATCAGGTCTGCCTCGCTCGCGCCGGTCACCTCCCGGTCGCCGAGCCAGACGCGTCCCGCGGTCGGCACATCGAGCCCGCCCAGCAGGTTCAGCAGGGTCGTCTTGCCGGAACCCGACGGGCCGCGCAGCACCAGCAGTTCGCCCGCCCGCACCTCGACCTCGGCATCGCGCAGAGCGTGCACGATGGTGTCGCCCGACCCGTAAGAGCGGCTCAGCCCCTCGCAGCGCATCACCACATCGCCGATCACGACTGTTGCTCCTTGGTCTCGACAGGCTCGACCACCGGGGTCGGGTGCACCTGCACGTGGTCAGCCTCGAGCTCGAGACGCACGAGGTCTTTCAGCGCCAGTTTCGCGAGGTACTCCTGCGGTAGCTGCAGGCGCCCCACCTTGTCGAGCACCGCGAACTCTTGCGCGTGCAGGCTCTCGACACCGAACTCGTCGGTGCGCGTGCTGCGCAGCACCTCGGTGGAGAGCCGGCCGTCGCGGATCTGGACGGTCCGGCGCACCTGTGCCGACACATCCTGATCGTGCGTGACGATGAGGACAGTCACGCCGAGGCGCTGATTCACCTCACGCATCGCATCGAACACGAGTTGCGAGTTGCCCTCGTCGAGCTCACCGGTGGGCTCGTCGGCGAACAGCACCTCGGGTTCGTTCGCCAGCGCGACCGCGATGGCCACCCGTTGCTGCTGACCGCCCGACATCTGCGCCGGGCGTCGCCCCGCGAGCTCGGCGATGCCGAGTAGCTCGAGCAATTCGGCGACCCGCGCGGCACGGCCTGACCGGGGTGCGCGCGCCACGGCGAGTGCCAGCCCGATGTTCTGCGCGGCGGTGAAGTACGGCAGTAGGTTGCGGGCGGTCTGCTGCCAGATGAAGCCGACGGTGTGACGCCGGTAGCGGGTGCGCTCCGTCGTCGACATGGTCAGCAGATCGTGGCCGGCGACACTGGCGCGACCCGCGGTCGGCACATCGAGTCCGGACAGGATGGACAGCAGCGTCGACTTGCCCGATCCGGAGGCCCCGACGATCGCCAGCAGCTCGCCCTTCTCGACCGTCAGAGTGAGTCCCTGCAGCGCCTGAACCTCGACGCCCTCGGCAGAGAAGATCCTCACCAGGTCTGCGCATTCGATCTGAGCGGTCATTCTTCTCCCATCTTGAGGGCTCCGGCGGGTGCGAAGCGACGCCCGAGGGCGCTGGCGAGCAGGCCGGCGAGCGCCACGACCGCCACGAAGACCGCGATCGCGCCCACCAGCCACAACGGTTCGATCGCAGGTACAGGCTGAACGTTGCCGCCGACGAACACCCGCAGGTCGAGCACCGACGTCACCAGGAAGGGCAGGGCGACACCCAGCGCCGTCCCGACGACAACGGCCATCACAGCGACCGGCGCGAGTTCCCAGGCGAGAACGGCACGGATCTGCGACGGGCTGACGCCGAGCACCCGAAGAACGCCGACCATGCGGTTGCGGGAGGCGGCCGCCGCGACGGATGCCAGTACGACCGTCAACAGGGTCAGCAGCAGGGAGGCGATCGCGGTGACGACGAGTGCGAAGCGCAGGCCGGCCACGGTCGGTGACGCCTGCACCTCGGCGAGACGCGACGAGGCGTCGAGCACGTGCACCGAGTCCTCGTACGTGTCCGGCTGGGCGGCGAGCACCACCTCCTCGATCGACTCGACAGAGGCGGGGGCATCGGGATCCAGCGCCACCAGAAGCCGGCTCGGGATCTCGGCGTCGATCCCGATTCCCTGCGCCTCCGACGCGTCGACCAGCACCCAGTGCCGCGAGATCCCCGGCAGCGCGTTCGACGCGATCACCCCGGCGGGAGCGGCGAGACTCGAGCCCACCATCAGCTCGGTGCCCGACACCCGGGACGCCCAGTCCGACGAGATCAGCAGCGTCAGGCGGCCGTCGGCGCGGGGGGTGAGCACCGGAATGTCGGGCCGCACCGCGTGGAGGGCGACGGTATCGGCGAACAGAACGTTCACTTCGGTGCCGCCGATCTCGTCGGAGAAGCCGACACCGGATGCCGTGGTGAGCGTCACGGCTGCGCGCACGCCATCCAGCGCGGTCAGGTCGCTCACGAGCGACTCGGGAAGGTCGTGGGCGAGAACCTGCACGTCGGCGCCGACGTCGTCGCGCGAACCCTGTTCGAGACCCCGTTCGACCGTCGTGATGGTGATCAGCGAAAAGATGACCACGAAGATTCCGACGACCATTGCGAGGGCGGCGACGAATCCGAGCGCCGGATCCCGAACGGCCCGAGCGGCGCCGAGCAGACCCGCGGCACCGCGCCGGCCGCGCTGCGCCTGCTGCGCCGCGCGCAACGGCAGCGGGTACAGCCGCAAGGCGACGACACAGGATGCCGCGGCCAGCAGCAGGGGCGCCGACGCCAGCAGCGGGTCGGTGCCCACAACGCTGCTCGCAGCGACCAGTCCGCGTCGAGTCAGCAGCAGCACGGCGACCGCGGCGAGCAGCACGACGGCGACCTCGGCGACCCACCGCACCCGGCTGCGCGACCGCACACGCAGGTCGCCTCGCGACTCGGCGAGCGCGCGCGGAGTGGTGAGCACCGCAGCGAGCACGGCCGGAGCCAGCGCCACGACGGCCGGGAGAACCCAGGCGTCGAGTCCGACAGGACCGGGGAGCGCGATCGCCGCGACCGTCATCGCGACGATGGAGCCGGGGACGGCGATCAGCAGCCCCTCGGCGAACATGGTGCCGCGCACCTGCAGCACGCCGGCGCCTCGGGCTGACGCGAGCGCCAGGGCGGTGCGGCGTCGCCGGATGACGATCTGTATTCCGAGTGCGAACACGGCCAGAAGCAACCCGAGCAGCCCCGATGTCGTGAGAGCAAGCAGCGCAGAGGTCGAGGTGACTCGGCCCTGCACCTTCTCGATGACATCGCTCATCCCGCTGCGGAAGATCAGCGACCCGTAGCTCGGCAGCGAAACCCGCGTCGTGCCGGCCTTGCGCGTCTGGATGACGAGCGCCGCGACGTCGGCGTAGTCGTAGGCCGACGGATCCAGCGGAACCCAGCAGGCGAGGTCGCCGGCGGCGAAGACATTCAGCAGGCCGACGATCGACTCGGGGTCGACGTACACCGAGGCTCGAACCGTCGGAGGTTTACCTGTCTCCACATCCACCAGGCCGCGCGCCAGATCGCTGGTGTGAGCCCAATACGGATCGTCGGGGTCGACGAGGTCGTAGATCCCCGCGACGACGAGGTCCGCGGGGTGGAAGCCGATGACGTCGCCGACCTCCACCTCCATGAGATCGGCCGCCGTGCGTGAGACCGCCACCTCGATCAGCGGGAGCTCCACGAAGTCCTGGTCGGCCTCGTCTCCCTCCCAGGCGGCCGGAGCGGCACCCGAGACGAACGTGACGCGGTCCTCCCAATCGAGGTCGATCGCGAGTTTGAGAGCCGACTCCAAGATGGTCGGCTGCGGGAGAACCCCTTTGCTCGTGTTGCTGCGGATCAGCCATTCCGCCGCCGACGCACCGTCACTGAGGGGTGACGGCAATCGGCCGGGGATCTTCGCGATCGCCTCATCGGTGGGTCCGAGCAGGGTGTCGGCGCTGGCATTTGGCATGCCTGGCACCAGCCCGATCTCTCCGCTTCCCGTGAGATCGAGCAGGGCGGGGGTCTGCGCGCTGAACTCGGAGCGCAATTCGGCGGTGCCGAGTCGCTCGAGGGCGCGCGGGGCGAGAGCAACCGCGAAGACCGAGGTCGCGACAATGATTGCCACGATCACAGAAGCGGTCCACCCGGAACGCAGGTGACGGGCGAACAGCGCGAGGGTGCCGATTCCAGACATCACAACGCTCCGTCCGCCGGGAGCGCGCGGCGGGCCAGCGAGGCGACGCCCGCCCCCGCGATTGCGGCGATGATCGCGAGTGCGACCACCAAGGCGCCGAGACCGATTGCCAGCCCCGCGATGTCGATGGCGATCGCGGTGCCCACGGCCGGGTACGGGTCCGGGATCGCCGCGCGGGCGAGCTGGGGAACGGTCAACAGCGAGACGACCGCACCCGCGAGCAGCCCCGCGACCAGTCCCGCGCAGAGCACCGTGGCCAACTCGCGCACCCGGATCGCGGCCTGATCTCCCGACCCCAGCCCGATGGCCCGCAGCACCGCGACCTCGCCGCGACGGGATCTCAGTTGCGCCCGGGCGGCGACCGCGACGCCGATCAGTGCCAGAACGCCGCACACGGCCGATCCTGCCCACAACGCGAGCGTGGCGGACCCGAGCACCTGGCGACCGGCGGGGTCGAGTGCCGTGACGATCTGCGCGTTCGCGGGAAACGCCGGCCGGATCGACTGGGCCACGGCCTGCGGGTCGGCCGCCGAGATCCACACGTCGCGGGCCCGCGCAGGCTCCTGGGTCACCCGCAGCTGGTAGTGCTGGATCACGGTGAGGTCCATCAGCACAGCAATGTCGGCGGGGGCACCAGGGATCGCCGGGACGACCCCCACGATCTTCGCGGTGATCCGATCGAGGCCATCCTGCACTGCATAGGTGAGCTCGTCGCCGACGCCCACATCGAAGACGTCCGCGAGCTGCTGCGAGATCAGCACGGGAGGTGCCACCCGGTCGTTGAACGTCGTGTCGAACGAGGGGGTGAGACGCACGCGCAACGTGTCGGAGTACACGACGAATCCGAGCCCCGTTCCGTCGCCGTTCGGTGGCGAGAACTGCAGCTCGGCGGAGTCGGGGATCCAGTACTGGTCGAGCGACACCTCCGCTTGCGTTGTGCCCGTCGTCGTCACGTCGAGGGTGCGCATGGTGAACTGGCCGAATGAATCACCGGTGATCGCCGAATCGGGGATGGCAACCTCGACCGACAGCACGCGACGAGACGAGGACGGTGATCCTGCCGGAGGCGTGAGGTCCGCCCCGTACGTGATGACGTCCGAGGTCGGGTCCGATCCGTCCTCGATCTCGAGAGGCAGTTCCGCGAGCACACCCAGGTCGTCCACGACCCAGAGGCTGATCGCGGGCGCGGTGGCGTAGCCCTCCAGATGCACACCCAGGTCGACCCGGGTCGCGTCCGCGGGCAGTTCCGGTGCCGGCACCGTGACCGCGATCGCCTCGCCGGCCGACTCGGGGTCGAATGAGCCCGACGCCGTCGTCGCGAGGCGGGCCACCGCATCCGGGCTCGCCGCGACGATCGAACCCGATTCGCCGCCGACCGAGAGCGGCTGCACCTCGATCGGAGCCGTGAGCGAGACACCCGGTGTCGATTGCACGTCGGCGACGGCATTGGCGCCGATGCCGTCGAGCCGCGACGTGACATGAACGTCGGCTCCGGCACGCAACGCGCTGGTGATGTCGAACGACTGCGTCCACGTCGCCGAGTACGCCGCGGCCACGACCGTCGAGCCGGTCGCCAAGGCGACCACGACGAGGGGCGCGACAGCCAGTGAGACCCGGCGGGCCACCGTGCGCGCCGCCAGTTGCGAGGTCACCGAGCGCCGCTGGGACACCCGGTCGGCGAGCCCGGCGAGCAACGGGAAGACCAGCACCACGAGCAGCACGACGGCGATGAGGGCCAACGCCGGTGCGACGACCGCGATCGGATCGACGCCCGAGCCACCGTCGCTGGAGGGGGTCACGGGGGAGCCGTACAACCGGAGTTGCCAGACGGTGAGACCCGCCGCAGCGACCACGAGCGCCACGAGCCCGGGAGCCGTGAGCCGGCGCACCCGGCCGGATGCGTCGGCGGGGTCACGGACGGTCTGACGGCCGGCGGTCCGGTAAGCGCTCAGAGCGGCCAGGAGGGCGGCGGACAGGGCTCCGGCGAGCGGCACCGCCCACGCTGCCACTCCGAGTGTCAGCAGAACGTCGGTGCCTCCTGTCGCAAGGACGAGCGCGCCGACTCCCGTCGCTCCGCCGATCAGCAGTCCGACGGCGGCTGCCGTGGCGACTTCCGCGCCGGTCGTGAGGGCGATGTCGAGGGCGGATGCCCCACGCGACCAGATCAGGGCGGTCTCGTCAGCGCGAGTGGTCGC
>JBDTQN010000143.1:0-6569 GCA_039932215.1 Pseudolysinimonas sp.
CGCCAGGGCGGGCTCGACCTGCTCGTCGAGGATCTGCTGCAGTAGCCGGCCGCGGATCGCCAGGTTCGCGTACGCGAAGCCCTCCGTTTGCGCGCTGAGCACCTCGGCGACGCGGTCGGCCCAACCGCGATGGCCGCCGGGGGAGCGGGGTTCGGGATCGCCGATGCCCTCGGTGAACGAGTCCCCGACGGCGACGTAGCGCGACCACGGGTGCTTCGGCGTGGCGGGGGTCTCGGAGGGCATGTACTCCATGATGCCTCGCGCTTACCGCACATCGCCCGAACTCACCACCCCCCTCCCTCTTTTGCGGGAGCGCGATTTACTTCCCTGGGACCGAAATTCGGGGCCCACCTGATACTGGGAGTCAACTCATGGGAATTCTGGGATGGATCGTGCTCGGCCTCATCGCCGGCGCAATCGCGAAGCTGATCCTGCCGGGCCGCCAAGGCGGTGGCTGGATCATCACCATCATCCTCGGCATCGTCGGAGCGATCCTCGGCGGTTTCATCGGCAACGCAGTGTTCGGCATCGACCTGGGCACGTTCTTCGATCTGCGCACCTGGCTGCTCGCCATCGGTGGCGCGATCGTCGTGCTGCTGATCTACGGCCTGGTCACGCGCGGCAGCCGCCGAGCCTGACCACACGTACTCGGAGGGTGTCGGCCTCGCGGCCGGCACCCTCCGGTGCTTGACTGGGACGAGCGCGCCGACAGAAGCGCGCATCAACACTGGAGGTCGTAGTGGCTGGTTTTCTGGGATTCCTTCTCCTCGGACTGATTGCGGGGGCGATCGCGAAGCTGATCCTGCCCGGCAAGCAGGGCGGTGGATGGTTCATCACGCTCCTTCTCGGCGTCGTCGGAGCGCTGCTGGCCGGCTGGCTCGGCGGCATCCTCTTCGGCTACAGCTATGAGGGGTTCTTCGACATCACGTCGTGGATCGTCGCCATCGTCGGCGCGATCATCGTGCTGCTGATCTACGGTCTCGCCACGCGCGGACGCCGCAAGGCCTGAACATCACCGAAGGGGCTCCGGTTCGCCGGGGCCCCTTCGTCGTGCCTGCCTGACAGGATGAGGGCGTGAGCAAGCAGGACGGCAGCAGTCGGCAGGTCACCGCCGAGCCGAGCGCCGACCTCACGGCGACGATCCTGCACCTCGACATGGACGCGTTCTTCGCCTCGGTCGAACTGCTCGACCGCCCCGAGCTGGCCGGCAAGCCCGTCATCGTCGGCCACCGCAGCCTGCGCTCGGTCGTGACCGCGGCTACCTACGAGGCGCGCAAGTACGGAGTCAACTCGGCGATGCCCATGGCGGTGGCGCTGCGCCGGTGCCCGCAGGCGATCGTGCTCGAACCGCATTTCGAGCGGTACACGCATTACTCCGCCGTCGTGATGGGGCTGCTGCGCGACGTGACGCCCCTGGTCGAGCCGCTCTCCATCGATGAGGCGTTCCTGGATGTGGCGGGCGCCTTGCGCTTGATGGGAACGCCGTGGCAGATCGCCACCCGATTGCGCGAGCGAGTTTTCAGCGAGACAGGACTCCACGCGTCGATCGGTGCGGCCGCGACCAAGTACGTCGCGAAACTGGCGTCATCGCGCGCTAAGCCCGACGGTCTGCTGGTGGTGCCGGCGGCATCCACGATCTCTTTTCTGCACCCTCAGCCCGTCTCGGCGCTCTGGGGCGTTGGCGAGAAGGCGGAGGAGCAGCTGCAGCGGCTGGGGTTGCGCACCATCGGAGATGTGGCCGAGGTGCCGCTCGACGCGTTGACACGGGCGGTGGGTCAGGCGACAGCTGCGCGGCTGCACGAGCTCGCCTGGGGGCGCGACCCGCGCTCGGTGTCGACGGAGTACCAGGAGAAGAGCATCGGCCACGAGACGACGTTCGAGACCGACGTGACCGACGCCGCGGTGGTGCATCGCACGTTGCTGGCGCTCTCCGACGGGGTGGCCGTGCGGCTGCGGCGGGCGGGCGTGCAGGCACGGACCGTGGCGATCAAGCTGCGGTTCGAAGACTTCTCCACCATCTCGCGGTCGCGCACGCTGGGCGAGCCGACGGACGTGGCGCGCCGCATCTACGAAGAGGCGCGATCGTTGTACGACGCGGCGTCGCAGGGCGGTCGCCCGGTACGGCTGATCGGGGTGCGGGGCGAGCAGCTGGTCGGCGCCGTGGCCGCGCTGGGACTCTGGGATGACGACGAGGCGTGGCGCGAGGCCGAGTACACGGTCGACGCGGTGGCGTCGAAGTTCGGCGCCGGAACGATCCGGCCGGCCGCGCTGCTGAAACAGTCCACACAACGCCGGTTCGGGCACGGCGATGACTGAGGCGTGATCTACTCTCGATCAAGTGAGTGAATCGGGGGGCGGCGCGGCATTTCGCGCGACAGCGGCCGCCGAACAGCTCTCCCCGGCCTTCCCCGAACGCGCCGCCCGCGGCACCGTCGCCGCCCTGCGTGCCTGGCAGCAAGAGGCACTCGATGCGTACTTCGCGGCAACGCACCGCGACTTTCTGGTGTCGGCGACTCCCGGCGCGGGCAAGACCACGTTCGCTCTGAGGCTCGCCGCCGAGCTGCTGCGCACCCGCGTGGTCGACCGCATCACCGTGGTCGCCCCGACCGAGCACCTGAAGATCCAGTGGGCCGAGGCTGCGCACCGAGCCGGCATCCGGCTCGACCCGAAGTTCAGCAACCGGCATTCACGCGAATCGCGGCAGTTCCACGGGGTCGTGGTGACGTATGCACAGGTGGCGGTCAAGGCATCCATTCACCGCAATCTGACCGAGTCGCGCCGCACCCTCGTGATCCTCGACGAGGTGCACCACGGTGGTGACGCGCTCAGTTGGGGCGACGCGATCCGCGAGGCATTCGACCCGGCGACGCGCCGACTGTCGCTGACCGGCACGCCGTTTCGGTCCGATACGGCGCCCATCCCGTTCGTGACATACCTGCAAGACCGCCGCGGCATCCGAATCTCGCAGACCGACTACGCCTACGGGTACGGCCGTGCCCTGCGCGATGGGGTGGTTCGGCCGGTGCTGTTCCTGTCGTACGCGGGGACGATGCGCTGGCGCACCCGCCAGGGTGAAGAGTGGGAGGCAACTCTCGGGCAGGACGACACCAAAGACGTCACCGCGCAGGCCTGGCGCGCCGCTCTTGATCCCGATGGCAAGTGGATCCCTGCCGTGTTGACCGCGGCCGACCGGCGGCTGAGCGAGGTGCGGCAGACGGTTCCGGATGCGGCGGGCCTCGTGATCGCGACCGACCAGAACGTGGCGCGTGCGTACGCCGCGATTCTGACCGAGATCACGGGCAAGAAGCCCGTGCTGGTGCTGAGCGACGAGAAGGCGTCGAGCGACCGCATCGCCCGCTTCGCGGACGGCGACGACCGGTGGATGGTGGCGGTGCGCATGGTGTCAGAGGGAGTGGACGTGCCGCGCCTCTCGGTCGGCGTGTACGCCACCAGCGCCTCGACGCCGCTGTACTTCGCGCAGGCGATCGGCCGTTTCGTGCGCGCTCGGCGCCGGGGCGAGCTCGCGTCGATCTTCGTGCCGAGTGTGCCGTCTTTGCTCGGGATGGCGGGGGAGCTCGAACGCGAACGTGATCACGCGCTCGACCGCGAGTCGGCGGGCGACGAGTTGCTTGACGATCAGCTGCTCGAACGCGCCGAGCATCAGGATGCGGCGTCCGCCGACCTCCTGGACGAGTACGAGTGGACGGCCCTCGGCTCGGTGGCCACGTTCGAGAAGGTGCTCTACGAGGGCGAAGAGTTCGGCATGCTCGCCGAGCCCGGCAGCGCCGAGGAGTGGGACTTCATCGGCCTGCCCGGCATCCTCGAGCCGGAAGAGGTGTCGCGGCTGCTGCGCTCACGCCAGGCGCGCCAGCGACGTCACGCCGCCGAGCGTCCGCCCGCTCCCGACGGTGACTCGAGCCCGCAGGCCCTGCACCGCACCCTGTCTGAGCAGCGCAAGCTGTTGAACGGGTTGGTGTCGATCCACGCCCGCGCGACGGGGTCGACACATGCACAGGTGCACGCCGAGGTGCGGCGTACGTGCGGGGGACCAGAGGTCTCGCGAGCGACCGTGACGCAACTGCAGGCGAGGATCGACCTGTTGCGGCGCCGGATCGGGACCCGCTAGCGGTCAGAACGTGACGGGATCCCCGGTCGGCATCGGCATGACGATCTGCACGGCACCGCGGCCGGGCGTCTCGACTTCGTAACCACGCAGCACCTCTTCGGCCTCGAGCGCGAGTTGGCGCAGCAGGTCGAGCGCGATCGCCGACTCACGGCGCGGCTGGGAGCCCTGCAGGCAGAACGAACCGATGACGTGGCCGTCGGTGGCGCGCAGCGGGTAGCCGGCGTAGAAGTTGATGAACGACACATCCACGAGCGGGTTGCCGTCGAACCGAGGATCCTTGCCCGTGTCGGGGATCACGACGGGCTCGCCGCTCTCGACCGTGTACTTGCAGAACGACAGGTCGAGCGGCACTGAGATCGGCACGACGTCGGTGTTGGTGCCGTGGTACAGCCGGTCGCCGTCGACGAGCGAGACGACAGCCAACTCGACCCCGAACGACTTCTGCGCCTGTTCGGTGAGGCGTCGCAGGTCGGAGTCGCCACCGGTGCGGGCGAGTTCGACGAACGCGGGCGCGCCGCTCCAGTCCCAGACGTGATCTGCCTGGGCGGCGCGAGCCTGGGGTGCCGGGCGGGCAGCGGTCAGGCGCGGTGCGACCTCGGCAGCGATGAACTCGGCCAGTTCGCGGTACGCGGCGGCGGGGGCGTCAGAAACCGACGCTACGGGCGCCGAAAGCTCGAGGTAGCCGACGCGACGTGCGGCCGCGATGCGACGGGTGGCGGCGTTGAGGCGCACCCGGTGCTTCTCGGTGAGGCGCGCGATCGCGCCGCCGTACGCACCGAAGGCGGCAATCGGCGGGATGCCGGCGAGGGTGATCACCGTGCTGCCGCCCACGCGCGACTCGATGCCGGCGAGCAGGTCGTACAGCTCTTTCTCCCAGACGTCGAGCGAGGTCAGGCGCAGGGCATCGTTCGTGCCGAGCACGAGCACGACGGCGTCGATGTCGCTGAGATCGCGGTCGCCGATCCAGGCGAGGGCGGAGCGGACGTTCATGGATTCCGCACCGACCAGGTCGGCGTCACACGCACGCCCGGTCTGAGCCGAGAGTGCTGTGGCGAGCTGTCCGGTCAGCGCAAGCTGCTGGGTGAGAACTCCCCACCCCTGGGCAGGCCCGTTTCCGACGACGAGGATGCGGTCGGCGGTGAGGTCGCCACTGCGGATGGCGGGCACATCGGTGGGACGCGGCTGCGTGCGCAGACGCAACTGCTTGAACGCGTACCAGGCGCGGAGCGCGAAGTGCGACGGTGTGGTGGGCACAGGGGTCCTCGGGTTTCGGGTGTGATCTCTTCGACGGTAGACCGCTCGTCCTGTCCGCCGCCGCTCCCAATACAGGGGACGCCCCTGCGAGGGATAGACAGAGGGTGCTACTGGAAGTCGCGAGAACGGTGAGAGACCGGCACGGTCAGCGGCTCGAACCGGTCGGCCAGCAGATTGGTGACACCCTCGGCTGAGCGTTCCAAAATGCCGCGCACAATCAGGGCGGGGGAGTCGCGCACCACGCGGCGGTAGCGACCCCACACCCCCATCGAGCAGATCACGTTGACCAGTCCGTGCTCGTCTTCGAGGTTCATGAACGTGATGCCGGATGCCGTGGCCGGCCGTTGCCGGTGCGTCACCAACCCAGCGACCTCGACCCGGGTGCCGGATTCGGTGGTCTTCAGGGCGGCGGAGGGCAGCACCCCGCGTGGCGCGAGCACAGCGCGGAAGTGCGCGAGCGGGTGATCATCGGTCGAGACACCCGTCGCCCACAGGTCGGAGGCGAGTGTCTCGAAGGCGGTCGGGTCGGCGAACAGCGGCGGCTGCACGGTCACCAGAGAGTCGGCCAAGAATTCCTCGCGGTCCTCGGCGGCCGAGCCGGCCCGCCACAGCGCCTCGCGACGCGCGAGGTCGAGCGAGTCGAACGCGCCGGCGGTGGCGAGCGATTCCAGCTGCACACGGGTGAGGCCGGTGCGGCGAACCAGGTCTTCCATCGAGCGGAACGCGCCCTTCGCCTCGCGCTCATCGACGATCTTCTGCGCCACCTTCGCGCCGATGCGTGTCACGCCGGCGAGCCCCAGCCGCACGGCGAAGTTGCCGTCTCTGCGGTGATCAGACGTGGCGTCGAGGGCACCACGATCGAAGTCCCCCACGGGAGGTTGCGACCGATCGGCGCAGGAATCGAGCCCGGTCGCCTCGTGCACCGAACGCTCCTCGACCCTCTCGAGGGTCGCTTCGGCGGCACTGAGCAGAATGTCGGGTCGCCGCACCTCGACCCCGTGTCGCCGCGCATCGGCGGTCAGCGACGCGGGGGAGTAGAACCCCATCGGCTGCGCGCGCAGCAGCCCCGCCAGGAACACGCCCGGGTAGTGCAACTTGATCCACGACGAGGCGTAGACCAGCAGCGCGAAGCTCAGGGAGTGCGATTCGGCGAACCCGAAGTTCGCGAACGCCTGGATCTTGGCGTAGA
>JBDTQN010000144.1:0-6549 GCA_039932215.1 Pseudolysinimonas sp.
CGCCGAGACCGAGGTTCGTGAGGGTGCGCACCTCCTTGATGACCTGGATCTTCTTGTCGCCGGCCGACTCGATGACGACGTCGAACGAGTCCTTCTCTTCGACCTCTTCGGCACCGGCACCGGCGCCACCGGCGGCCGGGGCAGCGGCACCCGCGACCGCGACGGGCGCGGCAGCGGTGACCTCGAAGACCTCTTCGAACTTCTTCACGAACTCGCTGAGTTCGATGAGCGAGAGCTCTTTGAACGCGTCGAGCAGCTGGTCAGTGGTGAGCTTTGCCATCTCTGACTCCTATCTGTTGGTGTGGGTGGTTATGCAGACTCTTGCTTCGCGCGCAGGGCGTCGATGGTGCGGACGGCCTGCGACAGCGGTGCGTTGAACATGTAGGCGGCTCCGAACAGCGAGGCCTTGAAGGCGCCGGCCAGCTTGGCCAGCAGCACCTCACGGGACTCGAGGTCGGCGAGCTTGCCTACCTCGGTCGCGGAGAGCGGGGCGCCATCGAAATAGCCACCCTTCACCACGAGCAGAGGGTTCGCCTTGGAGAAGTCACGCAGCGCCTTGGCCACGGCGACGGTGTCGCCGTGAACGAACGCGATCGCAGAGGGTCCGACAAGCTGCTCGTCGAACGAGCTGATGCCGGCCTCGTTGGCCGCGATCTTGGTGAGCGTGTTCTTCACCACGGCGTAGCTCGCGTGCTCGCTGATCGACTGCCGCAGCGTCTTGAGCTGCGCGACCGTGAGTCCGCGGTACTCGGTGAGCACAACGGCGTTCGAGCTGCGGAAGGACTCCGCGAGCTCGGCGACTGTGGCTTCCTTGTTCGCCATGGGTTCTCTCTTCTTGATCTGGCCACGCCTGTGTCTGTTAAACACAGAAGCCCCGCGCAGAATGCACGAGGCTTCACCAGAAGAGAAACTCACACACCTGCGCTGGATTTTTACGTCTGCATTGCTGCAGAGACCGGCGGTCTAAGGCCTCGGACAGGCTACGCGACCGGCGGCGCAGAAGCAAACGCACGTGCCAGCGGCAGCTTCACGGTGAACACGGTCTTTCCCGGCGCGCTCGTCACGTCGACAGTCCCGCCATGCCCCTCGACGACGGCCGCCACGATCGACAATCCCAGCCCGGTCGACCCGGTCGCTCGCGCACGCGAGCCGTCGCCGCGCGCGAAACGCTCGAACAGCACCGCCTGCAGGTCGGCAGAGATGCCGGGCCCGTCATCCTGGACCGTCAGCACGGCGTCGGACCCCTCGACCCGCAGCACCGCCTCGACGTGGGTGCCTTCGGGCGTGTGCACGCGCGCGTTGGCCAGCAGGTTGGCCAGCACCTGGTGCAGTCGTCCGCGGTCGCCGACCACGACGACCGGGGTCTCGGGCGCGTCGAGGCTCCACTCGTGATCGGGGGATGCCGCGTGGGCATCCGAGACGGCGTCGACCGCCAGCGGCACCAGATCGACCTCGCCCAGCACCAGTTCGCGGCCGGCGTCGAGCCGGGCCAGCAGCAGCAGGTCTTCGACGAGGGATGTCATGCGGACCGATTCCGACTCGATGCGCCCCAGCGCGCGCACGACGTCGTCGGGCAGCTTGTGCCCACCGCGGCGGGTCAGTTCGGAGTAGCCGCGGATCGACGCCAGCGGCGTCCGCAGTTCGTGACTGGCGTCGGCGACGAACTGCCGCACCTTGTCTTCACTGCGCTGGCGCGAGACCAGAGCGCTCTCGATGTGCCCCAGCATCCGGTTCAGAGCCGAGCCGACCTGCCCCACCTCGGTGCGCGGATCGGTGTCGGCATCGGCGACGCGCTCGGCGAGCGCCACCTCGCCCTTGTCCAGCGGCAACTCTGAGACCCGGGTCGCGGTGGCGGCGACGCGGCCCAGAGGGCGCAGCGCGACCCGCACCACCAGCGTGCCGGCGAGCGCGGCGACGATGAGCGCGGCGAGCGTCACGAGCCCGAAGATCAGGATGAGGCTGTTCGTCGTCTCATCCACCTCTTCGAGGGAGAGTCCCACCGCGTACTGCCTGCCCTGCGACTGCTCGACGGCGACCCGGAAGCTGCCGATGCCGTCCAGGGTGACCGTCGTCGGCGGACCGACCGGTGCCGCGAGCAGCGTCTGCGCCTGCGCGGCGGTGAGGGCGACGATCTGGCGCTCCTCGTCGATGTACTCCGCGATCTGGGCGACGCCATCGCGCACCACGAGCCGCACCGAGCTGCGTGCGCCCGCCTGGTCGTCGCCCGGATCGATCGGCTGGGGCGACAGCCCACCGGGCCCGTCGGCGCGTTCGATGAAGCGCAGCTCGGCGTTGACCTGCAGGTCGAGCCGGCTGAGCAGGTCTTGTCGCAGGGCCAGCACGCTCGCGGCGCCGACGACGACACTCACGACGGCGAGCAGCGCGACGAGCGCCACGACGAGACGGCGCTGCAGGGACCACGCCCGGCGCATCAGGAGTCTCGCCAGCTATGGCGCGGTTCGTATCCGAGCAGCCGGCGCGCCTTGTCGATCGAGAACAGGGTGTCGTTCACACCGAGCTCGCCCCTCACCTCGACGCCGGGAAAGACCTCGGCGACCAGCTCGGCGTTGGGTCGCGACATGACCGTGTCGGCCGCCGCGATGAGAAAGGCGTCGAAGCCGGGGCGGTTGGCCTGCAGAGCCTTCACCACGGCCTGGGCACCGTCGCGTCCGTCGATGTACGACCACAGGTTCCATTTGCGCAGCAATGGGTCGTCGTCGAACGCGGGGAACGCGGCGTAGTCCTCGGGGTCCATCACGTTCGAGAAGCGCAGGGCGGTGATGCTGAGTTCCGGGTCCCAGCGCACCAGCTGCACCGCGAGCTGCTCTTCGAGGTGCTTGACCAGCGAGTAGGTCGACTCCGGTCGCGCCGGGTAGTCCTCGTCGACCGGGATGTAGGGGGGAGGCGCATCGAACGGAAGCCCCTGAACCGTCTCGCTGGAGGCGGTGACGATTCGCTTCACCCCGAGCTTGCGGGCCGCGTTGAGCACGTTGAAGGTGCTGAGCATGTTGTTGTGGAACGTCGCGACATCGCTCAGGCGACCCGGCGCCGGGATGGCCCCGAGGTGCACGATCGCGTCGACACCGTCGTGATGTTCGTCGATGCCGGCCAGAGCATCCATCACCTGGCCGGCGTCGGTCAGCTCGATGATGATCCCGGATGCCGGGGACCCGGGAGGCGGCGGCACCCGATCCAGCGCGGTGACCTGGTGGCCCGCCTCGATCAGGGCGGGCACGACCGAGCGGCCGAGCTTGCCGTGGGCTCCGGTGACAGCGACGCGCATGGGCTCAGCCTGGCAGGTCGGTCAGGCGGCGGGCTTGATGAGGTAGCCGACCCCGCGCACCGTGTGGATCATCGGGTCGGCGTCGGCGTCGATCTTCTTGCGCAGATACGAGATGTAGATCTCGACGATGCTCGAGCGGCCGCCGAAGTCGTAGCTCCACACCCGGTCGAGGATCTGCGCCTTGCTGAGCACGCGGCGGGGGTTGCGCATCAGGTAGCGCAGCAGCTCGAACTCGGTGGCGGTCAACTCGATCGGGGTACCGGCCCGGGTGACCTCATAGCTCTCCTCGTTGAGCACCAGGTCGCCGACGCGCAGCTCGGGGTCGACGGCGTCGCTGACCACCTGCGAGCTGCGGCGGATCAGGCCGCGCAGCCGAGCGACGACCTCTTCCAGCGAGAACGGCTTCGTCACGTAGTCGTCGCCGCCGCTGGTGAGCCCGACGATGCGATCGTCGACGGAGTCCTTCGCCGTGAGGAACAGCACCGGGGTGTCGTTGCCGTCGGCGCGCAGCCGGTCCAGCACGCGCAGCCCGTCGAGGTCGGGGAGCATCACGTCGAGCACGATCACATCGGGTTTGAACTGCCGCGCGATGGTCAGCGCCTGCTGCCCCTCGACCGCCGTCCGCACATCCCACCCTTCGTAGCGCAACGCCATCTGCAGTAGGTCACCAAGCGACACCTCGTCGTCGACGACGAGCGCACGCACAGGGCTGCCGTCGGGGTGCGTGAGACGGGACGGCTGGGCGGCGGGGATCGTGGTCACGCAGATGACTTCACTCCCGTTTCCTATGAGCCTGCTGTGGATACCCTCGGCGGTGAGTTAGCATGTAGAAATCGCCTGTCGTATTCCGCCGATGACGCCGGCACAGCGCATGATGGACCGGTGACCATCCTGCAGCCGACCCTCGCGCTGTTCGATGAGCCGCCGGTGCCCTTCCGCGACCGCGTGGTCGTCGACGGACGCGACAAGTTCGCCTGGCTGCGTGCACGCTCGCAGGGCGTGACGGCCACCGACGTGGCGCGGTTGTCGAGCCAGAAGGCGGTGCAGAAGATCGCCCTCGAGAAGCTGCTCGGCACCAACTTCCGTGGCAACCAGTACACCGAGCACGGGCTCATCCGTGAGCCGCACATCGGGCGCTGGGCGAACTCGGTCTACGGCATGCAGCACAGCGGTGCTTTGTTCCACGCCGACGGCAATCGCCACCACCTCGCGACCCCCGACGGTCTGCGCGAGCGCGACGGCATCCTCGAACTCTGCGAGATCAAGACGACCGTGCACCAGTGGCGCGGCATCCCGAGGCACTACCTGCGGCAGGTCTGGTGGCAGCAGTACGTCTTAGGGGCGGAGCGCACTCTCGTCGTCTGGGAGCGGCACGACGACTTCGTCCCCGTGCACGCCGACCCCGAGTGCCGATGGGTCGACCGCGACGAGAACGAGATCCACATGCTCGTCGGGCTCGCCGACCAACTGCTTCGGGCGCTCAAGCGCGAGCACTAGCCCGAACACCGAGATCCAGGCGAGGCCGATGGTCGTGGCCACGAACTCGAGCCGGCTGCCGACGTTCGCATAGAAGTCGAGCAGCGACATCAGGCCACCTGCACCCGCGATCACCGCGACCAGGATCGCGGCAGCGAGCGAGAACATGCGCAGCGCCCGGTGCCCGACCGCGAACGCGCACTGCAGGATCGTGAACACCGCGGCCACGAAGGCGATCACCGCCGCCGTCGTGTGGATGAAATCCGGCCAGGTGAACAGCGGCCCGTACGGCACCGGGCAGCCCGCGGTGCACGTCACCTGCGACGCGATCAAGAAGAAGCCACACGACACGAACAGGCTCATCGACGGCGACCAGAAGTTCAGGATGCGGGGCCGACTGCGGATGCGCCGCCCCACCCAGCCGATCGCCACCCCGCCGATCACGATGAGCACCAGTGCGACCTGGAACGCGCGCGCCGTCGGCATACCCTGCGCACCGAGCTCGCTCACATAGAGGTCGCGCGGAATCGTGAGCCGCGCCACCCAGATGATGACGAGCGCGGCGAGCACCGCGGCGATGCCGAGGGCGGCCAGGATGCGGGAGCTGCGCGTCACGGCTACGTCGCGGAAGGAAGGGGCCAGCGCTCGCGACGGCGGGACACCCAGATGACCAGCGCCCCCACGCCGCCGATGAGCCCGGCGATCAGCACGAGGTAGAACGCGACACTGAAGTACCCCTCGGGCGCGATGTTCGGATTCAGGAACGGGTAGGGGTACCAGTAGTCGTTACCCGCCACGGCGTCGACGACGAACGGGCCGCGGATGAGCGTGTAGACGCCCCACACCAGCGGGAAGATCACGATGATCCAGATGGTCTTCCATTCGAGGCGGTTGCGGCCCGGCGCGAAGAGCCAATCGAGCGCGACCAGGATCGGCGCGACCACGTGCAGTACCTCGTTGGCCCACCCGAGCGTCGTGCCCTGCGGCAGCTCGATGCCGCGCAGCAGGAGGTTGTAGACCACACCCGTCGTGACCATGTAGGCGGCGACGCTCGCCCGGCCGACGGTGAACCACCGGGGCTCCGGGTTCTCACCCCTGATCAGGCAGACCGCGCCGATGAGGAACGCCACGACGGTGAGCAGATTCGAGTCGATCGTGAAGAAGCTGAAGAAGTTCACGAACTGCGTGCTGATGTCGGTGAGGCCGGCCGGTCCGGTCCAGAACCCGACGCTGGTGATGAGCTGGCCGACGACCGCTGCGACGATCGCCGCCGCGCCCGCGATACGGACGATGATGAAGAGCGCGCGCATGCCTCGAATGCTATCGGGCGTCGTCGGCGCGGCGAGGTTTTCGCCACCCGGAACATCCGCGTAACACCGCCGACTCATGCACCGCGTTTACTGTGAGGCGAGATGACGAAGATGCGAGCGATGACGATCGCGGGCGCCGGGGGCCCCGAGGTGCTGACGCTCGCGCAGATCGAGCGTCCGGTGCGGGTGAACTCCGAGGTGCTGGTGCGGGTGGTCGCAGCGGGCGTGAACCCTGTCGACGCGAAGACCCGCGCCGGCAAGGCGGCTTTCGCCGGTTTCGCTGCGTTCCCGGCGGTGCTCGGCAACGACTTCAGCGGAGTGGTCGTCGAGGCGCCGTACGAGGCTCATCCCCTGCAGCCGGGCACCGAGGTGTACGGCATGGGAATGGTGCCGCGCATGTCGGGTGCGTACGCCGAGTACATCTCCGTCAGCTCGCTGAGCGTCGTGCGCAAGCCGGCGTCACTCTCGCACGTCGAGGCG
>JBDTQN010000145.1:0-6432 GCA_039932215.1 Pseudolysinimonas sp.
CCGAGCTCTACCCCGACAGCGAGAGCGTCATCGGCTGGGACATCGGCGGCACCGGCTTCCGCATCATGCTCACCGCCGCCGTCTCCGACACGATCGACGCCAACATCGAGCACGACGTGCACGGCCTTCTGGCCGATCACGGCCTCGCCGCCGCCGATGTCGGCGCCTGGGTCGCGCATCCCGGCGGCCCGCGCGTTCTCGAGGCGTTCGAGCGCGGCCTGCACCTGCAGCGCAGCGACCTCGAGGCGAGCTGGCGGTCTCTGGACGCCGTCGGCAACCTGTCGTCATCGTCGGTCTTGCACGTGCTGGCCGACATGCTCGTGCAGCCCGAGGGCACGCACGGAGTGCTCTTCGCGCTCGGGCCGGGAGTCACCAGCGAATACGTGCTGCTGCGCTGGGCGGCATGATGACGCCCGACCTCAGCGTGGTGCTCTTCACGGTCTTCATCCTGCTGACCGGCGGCGAGCGGATCGTCGAGCTCTTCGTGTCGAAGCGCCACGCCGCGTGGGCGTTCGCGCGCGGCGGGGTCGAGAGCGGACGCGGGCACTTCCCGGCGATGGTGATGCTGCACACCGGACTGCTGGTGGGTTCGCTCGCCGAGGTGTGGCTGCTCGGCCGGCCGTTCATCGCGTTGCTCGGCTGGCCCATGTTCGCCCTCGCCGTGCTCTGCCAGATCGGCCGGATCTGGATCATCCGCTCGCTCGGAAACCACTGGAACACCCGCATCATCGTCGTCCCCGGCATGCCCCTGTCGCGGCGCGGGCCCTACCGCTTTCCTCGCTTCCCGCACCCCAACTACGTGCTCGTCGGCGTCGAGGGTTTCGCGATCCCCTTGATTCACACCGCCTGGATCACGGCGGGCGTGTTCGCGATCCTCAACGCGGTGCTGCTGATCGGATTCCGCATCCCCGCCGAGGATCGCGCCCTGCAGGCTGCGGCCCGATGAGCACCACGGCCCGATGAGTGCAGAGACCCAGGTGCTGATCGCCGGGGGCGGGCCGGTCGGGCTCGCCGCCGCGATCGAGGCGCGCCTCGCCGGTCTCGATGTCGTCATCGTCGAACCGCGTGTCGGCCCGATCGACAAAGCGTGCGGCGAAGGGCTGATGCCCGGAGCCGTTCCCGCCCTCGCCCGCCTCGGCGTGCACCCCCGCGGATTCCCGCTCCGCGGCGTCGACTACCGCGACGAGAAGCGCAACGCCGCCTACCGCTTCGTCGCCGGCAACGGCCTCGGCGTGCGCCGCACCACGTTGCACGCCGCGCTGCACGCCCGCGCCGAAGAGCTCGGAACCCGTTTCGTGCAGGGCCGGGTCGAGAAGGTCGCTCAGGATGACGACGGTGTCGACGCCGCCGGCCTCCACGCGGACTGGCTGTTCGCCGCCGACGGACTGCACTCGTCTGTCGCGCGCGAGGTCGGACTGGCGCTGCCCGCCCCGCGAGCCCGCCGACGGTACGGACAGCGCCGGCACTACCGGATCGAACCCTGGTCCGACCTCATCGAAGTGCACTGGACGCGTGCCGGCGAGATCTACGTCACCCCCACCGCCGACGGCATGGTCGGGCTGTCGCTGCTCGCGCGGCAGGGCACGCACTTCGACGAGGCGCTCGCCGCGGCACCGCAACTCGCGGCACGCGTCGCCGGAGCGGAACCGGCCAGCGACCTGCGCGGCGCGGGACCGTTCCGACAGAGGACACGTGCGCGCGTGGCGGGACGCACGCTGTTGCTCGGCGACGCCTCCGGGTACGTCGACGCGCTGACCGGGGAGGGCATCCGGATCGGGCTCGACCAGGCGCACGCGGCGGTCGCGGCCGTGCAGACCGGCGACCCGTCGGGGTACGAGAAGCAGTGGGAGCGGGTCACGCGCGACTTCCGGCGACTGACCGGCGGGGTCGTGCGGCTCGCGACGTCGCCGCTGCGTCCCGCGATCGTGCCGATCGCCAGGGCCGCGCCGGGCATCTTCGAGGGTGCCGTCGAGCGGCTAGCCCGCTAGGCCGAGCAGGCCGAGCAGTTCGTCGGCGTCATCCGCGACGCCGATCGCTCCCGCCGCCTCGGCCGGGGTGCCGTAGCCCCAGGTGACGAAGATCGTGGGCACGTCGTGCGCCGCCGCCCCCTCGATGTCGTGGATGCGGTCGCCGACCATGATGGGTTTCGAGAGGTCCGCCCCGCCCGCCTTCAACCGACGCAGGGCCTCGGCCACGACATCCGCCTTCTTGCTGCGCACCTCGTCGGCACTGGCACCGGTGAGCTCGTCGAAGTACTTCGTCAGTCCGTAGTGATCGAGCACCAGGGTCGCCGGCTCTTCGGGTTTCGACGTCGCCAGCGACAGCGGGATGCCGGCCTCGTGGATCGCGCGCAGCGCGCCCTCGAGGCCCGGATAGACGGTCGCGTCGAAGACGCCGTTCGCGAGGTACAGCGGCCGGTAGATCGCGAGCGCCCGCTCGGCCGTCGCACGATCGAAATGCGCGAGATCGCGGAACGAGTCGAGGATCGGGGGGCCCACGTAGGCGAGCAGCTCGGCCGGGGAGGGCACGGGCAGCGGCATCCGCAGAAAGGTCTCTGCGAGAGTCGCGGTGATGCCGGGCGCCGAATCGACGATGGTGCCGTCGAGATCGAAGAGCACGGCGGTGTACGGGCTGGCCATCCCTACTAGCCTAGGCCGCATGAGCGAGACCACCCCGGCCGCGGCCGCCCCCCATTCGTCCGGCGCCAGTTCGTCCGCGTCGAAGCCGGCGTCCGCGCCCGCGAAGACCGAGAAGGTGATGCCGCGCGGCTCGTCGACCAGCCTGCTGTTCACCATCGCGGTCGTGCTCTCGTCTGTCGTGTTCGCGCTGCCGGTGACCGTGTCACGCATCGTCGAGGGCATCCTCGACAGCACCAACCCCGGCGGCATCAAAGACACCGGTGCCGGTCTCGCCTACCTCGGTCCGATCCTCGGCTGGAGCTTCGGATCGCTCGCGGTGCTGCTGCTGATCGTGATCGTCGTCTTCGTGATCATCTACCGCCGCGAGCGCACCCTCGACGCACTCAAACTGCCGCTGATGCTGGTCGCCATCCAGATCCTGCTCGGCGTCATCGCGATCATCTTCAACGCGTTCGCGAACGGGTCGCAGTAGCTCTCATGGGTTCCCCGGTCCCGGGCGATCTCGGTCGCCTGCCGACGGTCGCGACCATTCTGGCGGCGTCGATCCTCGGCATTCCGCTGCTGGTCGGTGTTCTCGCCCAGGCGGTGTTCTATCAACTCAATCCCCGCGGCCTGGATCTGACGGCTGCCGCCGCCTACCAGCTCGAGATCGGCATCCCGTTCGTCGTCGCCGCGGTCGCGATGGTCATCGCGGTCGCCGTCGTGTTCTCGCGGCTGGCGGCTCGCGCCGGCAGGCGCGCCGTGCTGCGGTACCCCATCCTCGTGCTGCAGCTGCAACTCGGCTTCACGGTCGCCATCATCGTGCTGGTGCTGCTGACGCCCGGACTGCTTTAGAACAGAAAGTGCTCGGACCGGTCGAGCCCGCGCATCGTGTCGTAGTCCAGCAGCAGGCACCGGATGCCGCGATCCGTCGCGAGTGTCCGCGCCTGCGGTTTGATCTCCTGGGCCGCGAACACGCCGGTGACGGGAGCGAGCAACGGGTCGCGGTTCATCAGCTCGAGGTAGCGGGTGAGCTGCTCGACGCCGTCGATGTCTCCACGTCGTTTGATCTCGACCGCGACCGAGGCGCCCCCGGCATCCCGAGCCAGGATGTCGACCGGCCCGATCGCCGTCATGTACTCGCGCCGCACCAGCGTGTGACCGTCGCCGAGCAACTCGATCTGCTCGGCGAGCAGGCGTTGCAGGTCGGCCTCGACCCCGTCTTTCTGCAGGCCCGGATCGACGCCCAGGTCGTGCTGCGAGTCATGCAGGATCTCGTGGATCGAGATGACCAGCAGGTCGGCGGTCTTGGCGTGGGTGACGCGCCACAGTTCGGTGACGCCGGCCGCCGCGCGCTCGTCGTCGACCTCGTCGATGGTGAAGACGGCGGGCGGGCTCATCCAGTTGAGCGGCTTGTAGCTGAGCGAGTCGGAGTGCACCAGCACGCTGCCGTCGTTCTTCAGGACAAGGAGGCGCGTTGCGAGGGGGAGATGTGCGCTGAGTCGCCCCGCGTAGTCAACGGAACAATTGGCAATGACGAGTCTCATCGCTCCGCGCTCCCTGAGTCTCGGTCAAGGCCGGTTGGAGTCCATCCGGATGGAAGCGGACCAACAATTCTGCTGCGCTCTGCATCGGCGGCAGGCGACCAGCCCTGCACAACGTCGCGTCGATCAAAACCGCCCCGAGCGAGACGGAGGCCAAGGTCGGGGTGGCTCATTCCCGGCGCGCCACCACGGCGCACAGACGCCCGCACGTTCCACGCATCATCGGCAAAACCGCCGCCACGAAAGACGCGATAGTCGCCATAGCGCGCCGGATCCAAGTAGTCCCAGCACCATTCCCACACATTGCCGAGCGTGTCATGAAGACCGAACCCGTTCGCAACCTTCATGCCTACGGGCTGGGCAGCCTCAACACCATCGCTCGAAGTCCACGCCACTTCGCTGAGGGGTCCATAGTGCGGACCGCTCGTTCCGGCCCGGCAGGAGTACTCCCACTCTGCTTCCGTCGGCAGCCGATAGCCAGGTGCGGTAGTGCGCCACGATACGTCCTCTCCGTCGAACTCATAGGCAGACTCAAGTCCGTCCAGTTCCGAGGCCGCGTTGCAGAAGTGAACGGCGTCGAGCCAGCTGATCGATGACGCGGGACGTTGTTCGTCCGACGTCGACCCGATGACGTGTGCATACTGCTCCCCGGTCACGGCGAACGCGGCGATCTCGAACGACGCGATATCGGCTGTCCGTCTCCGGTTGCGTCGTGCGTCATGGAGTTCGACCATGCCGCCAGGAAGTTCTCGAAACTCGAAGCCGGTCATGCCGTCAGCTCCGGCAGACTCGCGCAGCGCCACCTCATCCAGTTGAGCGGCTTGTAGCTGAGCGAGTCGGAGTGCACCCGCACGCTGCCGTCGTTCTTCAGCACGAGCAGCCGCGTCGCAAGGGGCAGGTGCGCGCTCAGCCGCCCGGCGTAATCGACCGAGCAGCGGGCAACGACGAGACGCACCAGGTGAGCGTAACGCGCCCGGCCTCGACGCCGCGCTGCGCCGCCTCGGCGGGCCCGCCCGGTCAGCGGTTCAGCAGTTGACGCCGGCTCGGCGGGCCTGCCCGGTCAGCGGTTCAGCGGTTGACGCCGGCTGGGGCGCGGGGCTGGTGCGCGAGGCGTGGGTCACGGGGTCGGAACTGCTGAATCGCCAGCGTTGCGCGCGGCGGCGGGGGTGGCGGCGGCGGTGGCGGGCTCGCGGGCGGCTGGGATCGCGAGCGTCGCGATCACGATCAGCCCGAGCACGATCCACAGGGCGTTGAGCACGCCGATGTGGTCGCCGACGAAGCCGATCAGCGGCGGGCCGATCAGGAAGGCCGCGTACCCGACGGTGGCGACAGCGCTCACGCTGGCAGCGGCGGTGCGCGGGTCGTCGGCGGCCGCCGACATGCCGACCGGGAAGCCGAGCGACGCGCCGAGTCCCCACAGCACGACACCGGCGATGGCGATGGGGATGACCGGAACCAGGATGACGACAGCCAACCCGATCGCGGCTGCCAGCGCCGCCCCTCGCAGCACGGGCACGCGTCCGAACCGGTCGAGCAGCGGCACCCCGGCGAGGCGCCCCGCGGTCATCGCGACGGTGAACACGCCGAACATCAGCGCGCCCTGGCCGTTGTCGAACCCGCGGTCGTCGATGAAGCCGATCGCGATCCAGTCGTTGGCAGAGCCCTCGGTGAATGCCATGCCCAGCACGAGCAGGCCGATGAGCAGCGTGCGCGGGTTGAGCCAGATCGACATGCGCTCGCGGAAGGTGACCGGCGCCTCCTCGCCGTTCTCGCCGGCGAGGGCGGCATCGGTCGGGATCCAGCGGATGACGAGCACGGCGCCCACGATCTGCAGCACGCCGATCGCGCCGAGGTGCAGGGCGACGTCGACGCCCGCGAACGCGGCCGCGGCACCGAGCGCCGAGCCGGCGACGGTGCCAAAGCTCCAACTCGCGTGGAACCACGGCATGATGTTGCGCCGGTTGGCGCGCTCCGACCCGGCGCCCGAGACGTTCATGCCGACATCGCAGATGCCACTCGTGAGTCCGTACAGTCCGAAGCCGACGATCGCGACCGCGAAGCTGCTGAGCACGGTCACGCCGATTCCGACGACGAAGAGCGACACCCCGCAGCCGGCGAGGAAGAGCAGGATGACGCGGCGCTCGCCGAGCCAGTGCACCACGTGGCTCGAGGCGAGCATGCCGATGATCGCGCCGACGGACACGCCCAGGATGAGGACGCCCACCTCGGTGATCGAGATCTGCAGGTGGTCGCGGATGCTGGGCACCCGG
>JBDTQN010000146.1:0-6409 GCA_039932215.1 Pseudolysinimonas sp.
TAGAGATCGAGCTGATCGTCGAAGTCGATACTCAGTAGCACATGATTCAGCTCCGCACGGCGATTTCCGGGGACGCCGCAGGTTTGGCACGAGTCCACGTTGATTCGTGGCGCGAGACCTACGCCGACTACGTGCCTGAGTCCTATTTCGGCGAAGAGGTCTTCGAGGCGAGAAGTGCGATGTGGACGAACTACCTGGCATTGCCCAAACCCCACGGCACCCTCACGGTCGTGGACCGTGACGGGCGGATCGTCGGATTCTCGTTCTCGGGGCCAGCGAGTGGTCCAGAGCCTGAGTTGGGTATCGACCCGGCTCGCACCCTTCAACTCTTCTCGATCTACCTGCTCGGTGCAGAGCAAGGCGCGGGGATCGGTACCCGCTTGTTGCGGGCGGCGATCGGCGACCAGCCGGCGCAGTTGTGGGTCGCGACGAAGAACACTCGGGCAATCGACTTCTACCGCCACCACGGATTCGCGACTGACGGCACTGAGTACGTCGATGCGAATATCGCGGGACTCGTCGAGTTGCGGATGGTGCGTTAGCCGTCAAGCCTGTGGATATCTTCCGCGTGGCCCCGACGTCGTCCGCGACCCTCGTCGAATGATTCGTTTCGCACAAAGCCTCGTCGTTCGGTCGGTACGCGACGAGCGGGGCGACGTACCCGGCTGGGTTCTGATCACGCTCATGACGGCCGGCCTCGTCATCCTGATCTGGGGGCTCGCCGGACCAGCGCTGAGCGAGATCTTCGCCAACGCGATCTCGAAAGTCACCGGTCTGTGATTCGCGACGAACGCGGGTCTGCGGTGGCGGAGGTCGCTCTGGTCGGTGCCCTGCTGACACTGCTCACGGTCTCCGTTCTGCAGCTCGCCCTGGCGCTGCACGTGCGAAACACCGTGCTCGACTCGGCCGCAGAAGGTGCACGCTTCGCCGCTCTCGCTGACAACACCCCCGTCGACGGCATCATCCGCTGCCGCACACTCATCACCGCGGCGATCGGCGCCGACTACGCGGGTGACATCCGGGCGACGACCGGCAACTGGATGGGACACCCGGCTGTCACGATCACGGTGCGTACGACGCTTCCAGTGATCGGACTGCTGGGCATCGGGGGAGCCGTGGAGGTGTCGGGTCATGCCGCCGTCGAGACGCTCGGCTGATGCCGGTGACGAGCGCGGGTCGGCGTCGCTCGAGTTCATCACGGCTGGGCTGGTGCTTCTCGTTCCGGTTGTGTATCTCGTGATCGCCCTCTCGGCGGTGCAGTCCGCCACTCTCGCGCTGAACGGCGCCGCCCGGCAGGCGACCCGCGTGTACGTGCAGTCCGCGACCGTCGCCGAGGCGCGCGCGGCGGCGGCACGCGCGATCGAGGTCACTCTGGCCGACTACGGTCTGGATGCCGCGGTCGCGTCGGTGCAGATCACCTGCCGCCCGCGCGCGACGGCTTGTCTCACTCGACGCGGTTTCGTCACCGTGACCATTGGCCTCACCGTTCCGCTGCCTCTCGCGCCACCATTCCTCGACACCGGACTGCCCGCCGGGCTGCCGATCGCCGCGACCGCCACCGAACAGGTTTCGCGATTCTGGGGGTCGCGATGAACCGCCGATCCTGGAGAGAAGACGACGGCTCGACCCTTCCGCTGATCTGCTTCTACGGCGCGCTCGCGCTGCTCGTGACCCTGATCGTCGCGGCCGCGACTTCGCTGTACCTCGAGCGCAAGCGGCTCTTCACCCTCGCCGACGGTGCCGCGTTGGTCGGCGCGGAATCGTTCGACCTGAACCACGTCACCTTGACTCCGCAGGGTCCGCGCCCCGAGCTCACGCCGACGCAGGTGCGCGCCGCCGTCCGCGCCTACCTCGACGGCAACCCGATCGGACCCTTCGAGTCCCTCTCGCTCGATGAGGCGACGACGCGCGACGGCCGCAGCGCACAGGTGACCGTGTCGGCGATCTGGCGACCACCTGTGGTCACCGCATTCGTGCCCGACGGCCTGCGCATCGACGCCACCGCGGTCTCGCGCACGGTGTTCGGACGCGGCTAGGCTGGCGGGCCGCCCACCCCGAGCACCTCCGGAGCACGGATGACCGACCACTCGCACCCCGAGATCGACGACGACGAACTGCTGGCACGGTTCGCGGCGAACACTCTCCCCGCCTTCCCGCACGAAGAGCACCTGCACGTCGTCTTCGTGAAATCCGCGCGCTCGACGCCCGACGAAACCCTCGAGTTCATGCGCGACCGCATCCGGGCCATGGCCACCGCCAACGGCAAACCCGAGGCGTACCACGACACCCGCACCGCCGCGTGGGTGCAGCTGATCATCGCCGCCCGCGCCGGCTTCACAGGCGACTTCACTAGGTTCCTCGCCGAACACCCCGAGCTCATCAGGCGCGACCTGCTCAGCGACTACTACACGGACGCTCTGCTCACCAGCGACCAAGCCAGCGCGGCATTCATCGCGCCCGATCTGCGCGAGCTACCCGCGGCATCCTGAATATCTCTTGACAGGAATATTACCTGTCGATAATATTCGAGAGTGATCGAGACTCTGAATGCTCTGGCTGAGCCGAACCGGCTCGCCATCGTCGAGGTGCTGCGGGGCGGCCCGCGATCGGTGAACGACATCGTGGGCGAGCTCGGGCTGCGTCAGCCGCTCGTCTCCAAACACCTCAAGGTGCTGAGCGAGGCAGGGGTCGTCTCGGCGCGGGTCGACGCGCAGCGGCGCATCTACCGGGTCGAGCCCGAGCGCTTTCACGAGATCGACGGCTGGCTCGACAGTTTCGCCGCGATCTGGTCCGACCGGCTCGATCGGCTCGACGACCACCTGCGCGGGAAGGAACTGTCATGACCCCACTGCTGGTGAAGACCGACGCCGACCGGCTCGAGGTGACGTTCGAGCGCGAACTCCCGGCTTCGGCCGCGGATGTCTGGCGCAGCTGGACGCGTGCGGAGGAGCTCGAGGCGTGGTGGGGACCGATCGGCTGGACGACCACCGTCCGCGCCCTCGACGTACGCCCCGGCGGTCTGTGGCACTTCGGGATGGGTCCAGCTGGCGAAGCGCGCGAGGTCTGGATCCGATCGATCTACACCGAGGTCATCACGGGGACGGCGCTGTCGTACCTCGAGGGTTTCAGCGACGATCAGGCGACCGACCTCGACCCCGAGCCGAACAACGTCACCGTCGAGTTCATCGAACTCGATCCCGGAATCACGCGCCTCGTCATGCGGGTGCGGTTCGCCTCCGCCGAACGTCTGGAGGCGATAATCGCCCGCGGTCTGTTGGGCGGATGGGAGTCGGCCTTCGACCGGCTCGAGCAGCACGTGGAGGTAGGCGCATGATCCCCGTCACGTCGAAAGACGGCACCACTATCGCGACGTACCGCGAAGGTTCCGGCCCGCTGATCGTGCTGGTCGACGCAGCACTCTCGCTGCACGACCAGTCCGCGAAGCTCTCGTCAGCGCTCGCACCGGCGTTCACCGCGGTCAGCTACGACCGTCGCGGCCGGGGCGCGAGCGGCGAGACGCTCCCGCCCTTGCTCGACCGCGAAGTCGAAGACATAGAGGCGATCGTCGCCGCGAACGGTGGCCACGCCATCCTGTTCGGCAGTTCGTCGGGTGGCGCGCTCGCGCTCGAAGCCGCCAGTCGTCTCGGCGACGCGGTGACCGGCCTGTTCCTGTACGAGCCGCCGTTCATCGTGGATGACAGCCGCCCGCCGCTGCCCGCCGACCTGCCGACTCGCATCGCCGCACTGGTTCGCGACCGCAAACGGGGAAAGGCCGTCAGCGCCTTCTTCCGCGAGGCGATGGGCATCCCGGCGCCGTTCGTGGCGCTCATGCACCTCATGCCGAGCTGGGGTCAGGGGGTGCGCGTCGCCCACACGCTGGCATACGACTTCGCCGTGCTCGAGGGAACGCAAGACGGGATGCCGCTGCCGACCCAGCGCTGGGCGGGCATGCGCGCGCCGGGCATCGTGATGGTGGGCAGCCGCAGCGAGCCGTTCTTCCACACCGGAGCCCAAGCTCTGGCGGCGTTGCTCCCATCGATCGAGTACGTCAGCCTCGAAGGCGGACACCACGGGTCGGCGGTCATGTCGCCGGCCGGTATCGCCGACGCGATCACGAGGCGGTTCGTCGCATCCTGACGGCTTAGGCTGGACCGGCCATGATCGATCTCGACCTGTCTGCCCAGATCGCAGCGCTGCGAAGCACCTTCAACGACATCAAGTCGGTGATCGGCATCGAGAAGCTCGAGGCCAAGATCGCCGATTTGACCGAGAAGGCGGGCGTTCCCGATCTGTGGGACGACCCCGAGGCCGCACAGAAGATCACCAGCGCGCTCAGTCACCGGCAGTCCGAACTCGCGCGCATCACCGGCTTCGAGCGTCGGCTCGACGACCTCGAAGTGCTCGTGCAGATGGCCACCGAGGGCGAGGGTGACGCCGACAGCGCAACCGAGGCCGAGGCCGAGCTCAAGTCGCTCACCAAGAGCATGGGCGAGCTCGAAGTGCAGACCCTGCTCGACGGCGAGTACGACGACCGCGGAGCCGTCGTCACCATCCGCTCGGGCGCCGGCGGCGACGACGCCACCGACTTCGCCGAGATGCTGATGCGCATGTACCTGCGCTGGGCCGAGCGGCACAACTACCCGGTGACCGTGATGGACACCTCGTTTGCAGAGGGCGCCGGCATCAAGTCGGCCACGTTCGAGGTCGACGCGCCTTACGCGTTCGGCACGCTGAGCGTCGAGGCCGGCACGCACCGCCTCGCACGCATCAGCCCGTTCGGCTCGGCCGACAAGCGCCAGACCAGCTTCGCCGCCGTGGAGGTCATCCCGGTGCTGGAGGAAGCCGTCGAGGTCGAGATCCCCGAGGGCGACATCCGCGTCGACGTGTTCCGTTCGTCAGGTCCCGGTGGGCAGAGCGTCAACACGACCGACTCGGCTGTGCGCATCACGCACCTGCCGACCGGGCTGGTGGTGTCGATGCAGAACGAGAAGTCGCAGATTCAGAACCGCGCTGCCGCCCTGCGCGTGCTGCAGAGCCGCCTGCTGATTCTGCAGAAAGAGCAGGAGGCCGCCACCAAGAAAGAGCTGGCCGGCGTCATCACCGCCAGCTGGGGCGACCAAATGCGCTCGTACTTTCTCTACGGCCAGCAACTCGTGAAAGATCTGCGCACCGGCTACGAGGTCGGCAACCCGGCGACTGTCTTCGACGGCGACCTCGACGGCTTCATTGCCGCCGGCATACGCTGGCGCAAGCAAGACAAGGACTAGCCAGCGCGACCCGTCGGGCCGAGGGTCAGTCCTGCGGCTCGCCCAGGGGTTCCGCAAACGCGGTCAGCAGTGCGACGGCCAGTGCCGAGCGCGCCTCGTCTGCCTCGGGGAACAGCCGCTCGTCGACGGCGGCGACCTCGGCCGACACGGTGCCGAGCAGCCGCACACCGGCCGGAGTGATGGTCACCGTCGCCGAACGCTCGTCGCCCGCTCGGGTGAGCCCGGCATCCTGAAGCGCTCGCAGCATCGGGGCCAGGTCGGCCGCATCGAGCGAGAGGCGCCGGGCAAGGTCGGCGACCGAGGTGCCCGGCATCGCGGCGATCCTGCTCAGGATGCCGAACTTGCGCACCGACAGGGCGTGCGGTTCCAGCACGCGCGACATCTCGACCTCGGCGGTGCGTGACAGCGTCAGCAGGGCGATCGTCGGGCTCGGTGTCCGCTCGTCAGTGGTTCGGTCGTCGGCGGTTCGGGAATCGGGCACCCGGCAACGCTACCCGTGCCCGCTACCTGTGAGTCTGGGCCCCGGGAGTGTCGCTGCGGGCGGCTCGCGTGCCCGTCCCTAGCCTTGACTCGCCATGATTCGTTTCGACCAGGTCACCAAGACATATGCCGGAACGACGCGACCAGCCCTCAACAGCGTGAGCCTTGAGGTGTTGAAGGGGGAGTTCGTCTTCCTGGTGGGCGCGTCGGGGTCCGGAAAGTCGAGCTTCTTGCGCCTCGTGCTGAAAGAGGAGCGGCCCTCGAAGGGCAGCATCCACGTGCTCGGGCAAGAGCTCAATACGCTCGCCAGCCGCAAGGTGCCTTACTTTCGGCGCAACCTCGGGGTTGTTTTCCAAGACTTCCGTCTGCTCCCCAACAAGACGGTGTTCGACAACGTCGCGTTCGCCCTGCAGGTGATCGGCAAGAGCAAGGGCTTCATTCAAGAAGCCGTCCCTGACGTGCTCAAGATGGTCGGACTGGCCGGCAAGCAGGCACGGTTCCCCCACGAGCTGTCGGGTGGTGAGCAGCAGCGCGTCGCCATGGCACGCGCCGTGGTCAACAAGCCGGCGATCCTGCTCGCCGACGAGCCGACCGGAAACCTCGACCCCAACACCAGCGCCGGCATCATGCAGCTGCTCTCGGCGATCAATGCGAACGGCACC
>JBDTQN010000147.1:0-6403 GCA_039932215.1 Pseudolysinimonas sp.
GAGAAGCGCACATCGCCCTCGACCATGTCGCGCATGTCATTCATGTCGTTGCGGAACTGCAGCGTGCGCTCGATGCCCATGCCGAACGCGAACCCCTGGTACACCTCGGGGTCGATGCCGGCTGCGCGCAGCACGTTGCGGTTCACCATGCCGCATCCGCCCCACTCCACCCAGCGGGCACCGCCCTTGGCGTTCGGCTGCCAGACGTCCATCTCGGCACTCGGCTCGGTGAACGGGAAGTAGTTGGGCCGCAGGCGGATCTGCGCGTCTTGCCCGAACAGCGCCCGAGCCATGTGCTCGAGTGTGCCGCGCAGGTGCGCCATCGTGAGGCCCTTGTCGATCGCGATGCCCTCAATCTGGTGGAACACCGGGGTGTGCGTCGCGTCGAGCTCGTCGGTGCGGAACACCCTGCCCACGGCTGCGACGTACACGGGCAGTTCGCGAGTCAACAGGCTGCGGATCTGCACCGGGCTGGTGTGCGTACGCAGCACGAGGTGACGGTCGACCGGTTCGACATAGAACGTGTCTTGCATGGCGCGCGCCGGGTGATCTTCGTCGAAGTTCAGGGCGTCGAAGTTGTACCACTCGTGCTCGAGCTCGGGACCTTCGCCGATCTCCCAGCCCATCGAGATGAACAGGTCGCTCATCTGCTCCATGAGAAGAGAGAGTGGATGCCGGGCGCCGGCCCGCCAGCGCTGGGGGACGGCCGTGACATCCACCGTCTCGCTCGCGAGGCGCGACTGCTCTTCTGCGACGAGAACGGTCGCCTCTTGCGCGGCGAGCGCCTGGGTCACCTTTCCTCGTGCCTCGCCGACGAGCTTGCCGGCGGCCGCCTTCTGGTCGGCGGGGACATCGCGCATCAACGCGTTCAGTTGCGCGAGGGGCGAGTGCTCGCCGGCATGGGCCGAGCGAGCGGCTTTCAGGGACGCCGAGTCATCCGCGGCGCTGATGGCAGCGATGGCCGCATCGACGGCGGCCGCGACGGCCTTCTCGGTGATCGCGGGAGATTCGGACACGAGTCCCGAGTTTAGTGCGGGCTCGTCACGGTCTCGGTCACCCGGCGCCGCCCGAAGATGCCGCCGCGTCGGGGGATGCGCGGGCTGCCCGCCTGCGGTCCCGTGCGACGGGCGACGATCCGCGCCACCCACGACAGCAGCAGGTTCATGATGAGGTAGATCGCGAACACCACGATGAAGATCGAGACGCGATAGCGGTCGCCGTAGAAGTTCGAGAGGTTCGGCACCAGGCGCAGCAACTCGGGATACGCGATCACGTACGCCAGCGCCGTGTCCTTCAGCAGCACCACCAGTTGGGCGATGATGATCGGCAGCATGTTGCGCGCCGCCTGCGGGAACTCGATGAGGAATCTGGTCGACAGCGGTGTCAGCCCGATGGTCAGCCCCGCCTCACGTTGACCACGCGGCAGTGCGGCGATCCCGGAGCGCAGGATCTCACCGATGAGCGCCCCGTTGTAGACGGCGAGCGCCGCGACCCCCGCCCAGTACGCCTCGACCGAGAACACCAGGAGGGTGAACAACATCATCAACAGCACCGGCATGCCACGGAAGAATTCGAGGACGACGGTGGTGGGGATGCGAACCGCCGCGAGCTTCGCCGTGCGGCCGAACGAGAACAGCACCCCGATGATGATCGCGAACACGGCGGCGAGGCCGGCCATCTTGAGGGTGTTGAGGTAGTTCCCTCCGATGCGGCGCCACACCGCACGGTCGTTGAAGATGTCCCACCGGCTCGGGTCGAAGTAGCCCGGTTGCTGGGCGCCCGTGGCGGTCGTGCGCGGGAGTGCGAGAGTGACGATCACCCAGATCAGCAAGGCTGCCACCACGATGGCGACGACGACCCCGATGATGCGAGCGGTTCGCCGCGCCTTCGGGCCGGGCACGTCGTAGAGAACGGTGCTCATCGCAGCACCGCCACACGCTTCTCGACCACGGCGGCGATGCGGCCGAGGGTGATCGTGACGAGCAGATAGAAGAACGCCACCGACAGCAGGATCGCGATCACCTCGTCGCCCCGGTCGTTGATGGCTTTCCGCGACGCGCCGATCAGTTCGACCACGAAGAACCCGCCGGCTACCGACGTGTTCTTGGTCAGTGCGATGAGCACGTTGATGAGGGGCGGGATGACCATCCGGATCGCCTGAGGCAGCACCACCGACGACAGAGTCTGTCCGAATCCCAGCCCGATGCTGCGGGCCGCTTCGGCCTGTCCCACCGGGATGCTGTTGACCCCCGAGCGGATCGCCTCGGCGATGAACGGGGAGGTGTACAGCGACAGTCCGATCGCCGCGAGGATGAAGAACTGGGTCTGCGAGTCGACGCCGCGCGGCTGCAACCCGAGAATCGGGACGATCACGGCGAACCCGAACAGCACCAACGTCAGCGGCGTGTTGCGCAGGACCTCGGTGTAGACGGTCGCGACGGTGCGCATGGACGAGATCGGCGAGAGCCTCATGCCGGCCACCAGCGTGCCGAGCAGCATCGCCGAGACGCCGGCGATGCCGAGCAGCGCGAGGGTGCGCAAGAACCCGCCCCACAGCAGGGGGAAGTTCTCGATCACCGCATCCATCGCGCTACCCGGCTCGTCTCGCCTAGCTCATCAGTACCGGTCGACGGCCGGCGGGTCGGGAAGGTCGAGGACCTTTCCGGCCGTGGCCTCCCACGCGGCTGCCCAGCTGCCGTCGTCATACGACTGCTCGAGCACGTCGTTGATCCACATCCGGAAGTCGGTGTCATCGAGGGCGAGCCCGATTCCGTACGGCTCCTGGGTGAACGGCGCGTTCACGACCTCGAACTCGCCACCGCTCTGGTCGGCGAGGCCGGCCAGGATGACGTTATCGGTGGTCACCGCGACGGCCTGGCCGTTACGGATCGGATCGAGGCAGTCGGCGTAGTCGGCGGCTTCGAGGATGTTGGTCGTGTACGCCTGGATGTTGGTCAGCGACGTCGAGCCGCTCACGGTGCAGACCGTGGCGTCCGGGTTGTCGGCGAACCAGTCGGGTCCGTCGATGCCCTCGGGGTTGCCCGACGGCACCAGGATGTCCTGGCCAGCTTCGTAGTACGGCCCGGCGAACGAGACGACCTCTTTGCGCTTGTCGTTGATCGTGTAGGTCGCGATGACAATGTCGACCTGCCCGCTCTGGATGAACGGTTCGCGGTTCGCCGACACGGTCTCGACCCACTCGATGTTCTCGGGCGCGATGTCGAGCTGCGCCGCGATGAGTTTGCCGATCTCGATGTCGAAGCCCTCGGGCACCCCATCGGGTCCGGCGAGGCCGAACAGCGGTTGCGTGAACTTCGTTCCGATGGTGATCGAGCCGGCGTCGGCCAGGTCGGCCATCGTCGTGCCGTCTTCGTACGGCACCTTGACACTGGTGGGAGCCTCTGTCGGCTCGTCCCCCGTCGGTGCGGCAGAATCCGTGCAGCCGGCCAGAACCAGCACCCCTGCGGCCGCCAATGCGGTCGCGGTCAGCGCGTTGCGGAATCTCATGGGTTCCCTCTCGTTTGCTGTGTCTCGCCCACCGGTCAGTGGGCGAGGATCTTCGACAGGAAGTCCTTCGCCCGAGGGCTCTGGGTCTTCGTGAAGAAGTTCTCGGGGGTGCCCTCTTCGACGATCTCGCCGTCGGCCGTGAAGAGCACCCGGTCCGCTGCCTTGCGCGCGAACCCCATCTCGTGCGTGACGACGACCATCGTCATGCCGTCTTTCGCGAGGCCGACCATCACGTCGAGCACCTCGGTGATCATTTCGGGATCGAGGGCAGAAGTCGGCTCGTCGAACAGGATCAGCTTCGGGTCCATGGCGAGCGCCCGAGCGATCGCGACGCGCTGCTGCTGGCCCCCCGAGAGCTGCGACGGCAGTTTCGCGGCCTGGTTGGCGACACCGACCCTGTCGAGCAACTCCATGCCCCTTTTGTCAGCTTCTGCCCGCGACTTCTTGCGCACGCGCATGGGACCGAGCGTCACGTTCTCAAGCACCGTCTTATGCGCGAACAGGTTGAACGACTGGAACACCATTCCCACGTCGGCCCGCAGTCGAGCGAGTTCGCCGCCCTCGGCCGGGAGCGGGTTGCCGTCGATCGAGATCGTGCCCGAGTCGATCGTCTCGAGCCGGTTGATCGCGCGGCACAGAGTCGACTTGCCCGACCCCGACGGCCCGATGACGACGACGACTTCGCCCTTACCGATGGTCGTCGTGATGTCTTTCAGAACATGAAGCTCGCCGAAATGTTTGTTGACCCGATCGAGAACGACGAGAGGCTCCATCAACCCACCCTCACATGTCCCCCGCCGGAGGGTCAACGAAAGAGAGAACTATGCATGCTGCGCACAGTTTTGTCCCCCAGGGCGACGTCAGTTCTGAGCGAACGCACTCTCGTACAGGCAGACCGACGCGGCCGTGGCCAGGTTCATCGACTCGGCGTGACCGTAGATCGGTACTTTGACGGCGCGGTCGGCGAGCGCAAGCGACTCGTCGCTCAACCCGTGGGCCTCGTTGCCGAACAGCCAGGCAGTCGGCTGCGTCAGCGCCGCGCGAATGTCGGGGAGGTCGTCGCCCTTGATGTCAGCGGCGAGCACCTGGATGCCTGCCGCCTTCACGAGGGCGACCGCGGCATCCAGCTCGATGGCTTGCGCAATCGGGAGGTGGAAGATCGAGCCGGTCGTGGAGCGGACCACTTTGGGGTTGTAGGCGTCGACGCTGCGACCGGTGAGAATCACGCCGTCGGCGCCCGCCGCATCCGCTGCCCGGATGATGGTGCCCGCATTGCCGGGATCGCGCACCTCTTCGAGAATCGCGATCAGCTTCGGTGCGCCGTCGAGCAGGGACTCGACCGTCACCGGCAGCTGACGACATACCGCGATCACGCCCTGGGGCGTCACCGTGTCGGACATCGCCGCGAGCACATGGTCGCTGATGCTGTCGATGACGACCCCCGCGTCGACGGCCGCCTGGGCCAGTGCGCCGTACCGATCGAGTGCGGCGCGCGTGGCATAGAACTCGACGACGGTCTCGGGGCGGAACGCGAACGCCTCGGCCACCGCCTGCGGCCCCTCGGCGAGGAACAGCCCGGTCTCGGCGCGTGCGGACCGCTTCGCGAGTTTCGCGACGGCGCGCACCCGCGGGGAGCGCGGGTTGTCGATCACCTTTCGATCGTACGGTCGGCAGGTGAACAAACGGCGACGGCGCGCTCCCCCTGAAGAGGAACGCGCCGTCGGCGGTGGCGCGGGTGCTACGCGGCTTCGACCTTCGCGTTCACGTCGGCGGGCAGAGCCGCCTTCGCGGTCGCGACCAGGCCGGTGAACGTGGCGGGCTCGTTCACGGCCAGCTCGGCCAGGATGCGGCGATCGACCTCGATACCGGCCAGACCCAGACCCTGGATCAGACGGTTGTAGGTGATGCCGTTCGCGCGGGCAGCAGCGTTGATGCGCTGGATCCACAGGCGACGGAACTCGCCCTTCTTTGCGCGACGGTCGCGGTAGGCGTAGACGAGCGAGTGCGTGACCTGCTCTTTGGCCTTGCGATACAGACGCGAGCGCTGACCGCGGTAACCCTCGGCGCGCTCCAGGATCACCCGGCGCTTCTTGGCGGCGTTGACCGCCCTCTTTACACGTGCCATTTCAGTTTGTCCTTGTTCTCAGGTGTAGAAGTGTGCGGGTTACTTGCCGAGGAGGCGCTTGATGACCTTGGCGTCCTGCGGCGCCAGGACGACCTCGCGGTTCAGCCGGCGGGTGACCTTGGAGGACTTGTGCTCGAGGTGGTGGCGCATGCCAGCTCCCTGCTTCATGACCTTGCCGGAACCGGTGATCTTGAAACGCTTCTTCGCACCGGAGTGCGTCTTCTGCTTAGGCATTTGTTTCCTCTACTGTGCTCGCCGCTTCGACTGTGGCCGGAGCGGGGGTGCTGACCTTCGCGGGCTTTTCCGCGACGGTGGTCTCTGACTTCTTGGCCTCGCCGGAGGCCGCTTCGCGCGCTGAACGCTTCTGCGCGTCTTTCTTGGCGTTGGCCTCGGCCTTCGCGTCGGCCTTGTTCTTCATCGGGCCGATCACCATGACCATGTTGCGGCCGTCGATGGTCGGGGTCGACTCGACCGAGCCGAACTCCGACACATCTTCTGCGAACTTCTGCAGCAGACGCACACCCTGCTCGGGTCGCGACTGCTCACGCCCGCGGAACAGGATCATGGCCTTCACCTTGTCGCCGGCCTGCAAGAAGCTGACGGCGCGCTTCATCTTGGTCTCGTAGTCGTGCTTGTCGATCTTGAGGCGGAACCGCACCTCTTTGAGGATCGTGTTCGCCTGGTTGCGGCGGGCCTCTTTGAGCTTCTGAGCCTGTTCGTACTTGAACTTGCCGTAGTCCATGATCTTGACGACGGGCGGCTGGGAGTCGG
>JBDTQN010000148.1:0-6380 GCA_039932215.1 Pseudolysinimonas sp.
AGCAGGTACCTGGTCGCCGGGTCGGTGGGATCGAAGCTGTCCGCGTCGGCCGGCTTGCCGGTCGCCTCCTCGAGGGCGGGCCCGAAGTCGTCGGCGAAGTAGGCCGAGACCGCGGCATCCTGTTCCTCGGTGAGGACGCGCGCGCCCTCGGCGACGAGGTCGGTCAGGCCGGCGGCGAAAGCCTGCTCGGCATCGACGACCGCGCTGTCGCGGCTGGCCAGCAGCAGCGAATTCTCGACCGAGTCGAGAAGGCCCATCACCTCGCGCGCGCGCGAATCACGCACCTCGATGAGGCGGTCGTACGCGGCGTCTTTCAGCGACTCGGTGCCGTTCAGATACCCGATGACCCCCACGACCACGTTCGAGCCGATGCTGACCGCGAGCAGCATGAGCAGCAGCAGCGACTTGATGCTCAGCGACGAGCCGACACGCCGCGGGCGCACGCGAGCGTGATCGCCGCCTGGCGCATCAGTGCTCACGGTGTCTCCCGAGGGCTGCGGATGGGAATGCCTCACTCTAGCCTCAGGGAGTTCAGGGGTGGGATGCCCCAGAATCAAGGGGTGAGCACAGCACCCAAGCAGACCAAGGCGCAGCGACAGGCAGCCCAGCGAGCCGCCCAGCTCGAGACGTTCAAGCGCAAAGAAGCGGCCGCGAATCGCAACCGCTTCATCGTGATCGGCCTCAGCATCCTGGGCGCGCTGGCGGTGGTGGCCCTGGTGGTCACCGTCATCGTGATCAACGTCCAGCCCAAACCCGACACCGGCGATCTGCTCGGCAACGTGCAGACCTTCGACGACCTCGAAGCCACCCACGTCGAGGGCACGGTCGACTACGCGATGTCGCCGCCCGCGGGCGGGCCGCACAACCAGGTGTGGCTGAACTGCGGCATCTACAGCGAGCCGGTGCCGAACGAGAACGCGGTGCACGACCTCGAGCACGGCGCGATCTGGATCACGTACGCTCCCGACCTCCCGCAGTCCGACATCGACAAGCTGAAGGCCAAGACGCCCAGCACCTACGCCGTGCTCTCGCCGTTCACCGACCTCGACAGCCCGATCGCGATCAGCGCCTGGGGTGCTCAGTTGAAGCTGACCAACCCCGACGACCCGGCGCTGCAGGCGTTCATCGACCGGTACTGGAAGGCGTCAGACTCCCCCGAGCCCGGCGCCCCCTGCACCGGCGGTGTCGACGCACCCGGCAAGGAGTAGGCAGTGGGCCGGTCCCGGCTGCTCGCCGCCGCGGTGATCGTGGCCGTTCTGCTGGGAACCGGCGGGTTCCTCGTCGGGCGGCTCACCGCATCCGGTATCGCCACCCCGTCGACCGAGAGCGCCGCCGCCGGGTTCCTGCGCGACATGCAGGTGCACCACGCGCAGGCCGTCGACATGGCGATGACGATCCGCGACCTCAGCGACGACCCCGGCCTGCGGCTGCTCGCCTACGACATCGCGCTCGGGCAGTCGAGTCAGGCGGGGCAGATGTACGGACTGCTCGACTCGTGGGGCCTGTCGCAGGCGTCCCCGCATCCCCCGATGACGTGGATGTCACAGCCGGTCCTCGACGGATCGCACGGAGGCGGGCATGAGATGACGTCGCCGGACGGCGTCATGCCGGGCATGGCGACGTCTGATCAGCTCGACGAGTTGCGGGCCGCGACCGGGGTCGAGGCCGAGAAGCTGTTCCTCACGCTCATGATCGAGCACCACCGCGGCGGCCTCGAAATGGCGGAGGGCGTGCTCGCGCGCACCACCGTGCCCCAGGTGGTCGCGATGGCGAACGGGATCCTCACGAGCCAGACCGCAGATATTGCGGCGATGCAGGCCATGCTCGACGCCCGCGGCGACTGAGCCGCCGTCACCGTTCCCGGCGATCGAGCCCCTCGACATCCGCCGCCGCGAGTTGCTCGGCGAACAGGGTCGCATAGACGCCCCCGGCAGCGAGCAGCTCGGGGTGCGTGCCCTGCTCGACGATGCGGCCCGCCTCGACCACGAAGATCACGTCGGCGTTGACGACCGTCGACAGGCGGTGCGCGATCGAGACGGTCGTGCGTCCGCGTGACGCCGCATCGAGGGCGCCCTGCACGATGCGCTCGCTGACCGTGTCGAGCGCGCTGGTCGCCTCATCGAGGATCAGCACGGCAGGGTCTTTGAGCAGCACCCGCGCGATCGCGACCCGCTGCTTCTCGCCGCCCGACAGCCGGTACCCCCGCTCGCCCACGACGGTGTCGAAGCCGTCGGGGAACGACGCGATCGTGTCGTAGATGTTCGCCTGCTTCGCGGCCGCGATGAGCTCGTCGTCGGTCGCGTCGGGCTTCGCGTAGCGCAGGTTCTCGGCGATCGTCGCGTGAAACAGGTAGGTCTCTTGGCTCACGATGCCGATAGACCCGATCAGCGACTCCTGCTGCAGGTCGCGCACGTCGTCGCCGGCGAACAGCACGCGCCCACTTGTCACATCGTGCAGCCGCGGCACCAGGTACGACACCGTCGTCTTGCCCGCGCCCGAGGGCCCGACGAAAGCGGCGTACTGGCCCGGCTCGATCGCGAACGTGAGCCCCTTGAGCGTCGCGGGTGTTTCTGGCCCGGCGTCGGGATAGCGGAACACCACGTCGTCGAACGCCACCTCACCCAGGTGCGCGGCGTTCACCGGGTGCGCATCCGCGGCATCCTGAATCGCGGGCTTCAGGTCGAGGTACTCGAAGATGCGGGCGAACAGGGCCTGCGAGGTCTGCAGGTCGAGGGCAACGCGCAACAGTCCCATCAGCGGGAACATCAGCCGCGCCTGCACGGTCGTGAACGCGACGACCGTACCGGCGGTGACCGGAACGTCGTGATAGATCAGCCAGGCGGCGACCAGGTAGATCACGGCCGGGATGATCGAGAGGAAGATGCCGACGATCGCGAAGAACCACTGGCCGCTCATGGTCTGCCGGATCTGCAGGCCGATCTGGTTCTGATTCTCGGCGGTGTAGCGGCCGACCTCGGCCTTCTGCTGGTTGAAGCTCTTGGCGAGCAGGATGCCGCTGACGCTCAACGTCTCTTGCGTGATCGCTGTCATGTCTGACAGCGACTCCTGCGTCTTCGTGGCGATGCGCGCCCGCACCTGGCCGACCCGCCGTTGGGCGAGCACCAGCACCGGCAGCAGGATCACCGCCACGATCGTCATCTGCCAGCTCAACACGATCATCGAGACGAGGGCCGCGATGACGGTGACGGTGTTGCCGATCACACTCTGGATGGTGTTGCTCAGTACCCCGGCGACACCGCCGACGTCGTTCTGCAGACGCGACTGGATGATGCCGGTCTTCGTCTTCGTGAAGAAGCCCAGTTCCATCGCCTGCAGGTGCGAGAACAACCGGATGCGGAGCGCCCCCATCACACTGTTGCCGACGCGGGCGGTCAGATAGGTCTGCCACACGCCGAGTGCGCTCGACGCGATCCAGAGCCCGACCATGATCGCGACCAGTTCGACCAGCACCGGAACGTCGGGCAGCGACTGGCCTTCGTTCGGAAAGAGACCCCGGTCGAACGCCTGCTGCGTCAGCAGGGGCGGCGCGACGCTGAGGCCGGCGCCGACCAGCACGAGCACGATCGTGATGCTGAGCTGCGTCTTGAAGGGTCCGAACAGCGAGCCGATGCGCGGCAACAGGTCGGGGATCTTCGGCGCGTCGGCGTTTGCCGCCCTCTGCGCGGCGGCGTCGGCATTGCTCACCCGACTGCTGCCGCGGCCGCCTCCCCCACCCCGCATGCTCATGCTTCTGAACGTACCGCTGCCCCACGGCATCGCGCTCGCCGCCCCCGCCCCCTTGTCCCAAATCGAGGAAATCCAGCCAACGCATCCTGTTTCGCCCCTATTTCGCGGCGCGCGGTCGACCGAATCTCCTTGATTTGGGACAGGCAGCGGGCGGGCGCCGGATGCGACGAAGGCCCCCACGGGCCGCGCGCGGCAGCGAGTGGGGGCCTTCGATTCGTGAGAGCGGCGATCAGCCCTTCGTCGAGCCCGCCAGCAGGCCGCGCACGAAGTAGCGCTGCAGGGCGAAGAACACGATCAGCGGAACCAGGATCGAGATGAACGCACCCGCCGGCAGCAGCTCGGCGTTCTGCCCGAACTCACCGGTGAGCTCTGCCAGGGCTCTGGTGATGGGTGCCGCCGGTCCGCTGGCGAAGATCAGCGCCACGAGCAGATCGTTCCAGACCCACAGGAACTGGAAGATCGCGAACGACGCGATGGCCGGCAGCGACAGCGGCAGCACGATGCGGAAGAAGATCTGCCCGTGGCTTGCGCCATCCACGCGAGCGGCCTCGATCACGTCGGTCGGGATCTCGCTGATGAAGTTGTGCAACAGGAAGATCGCCAGTGGCAGCGCGAAGATCGTGTGCGCGATCCACACCTGCGAGAACTGGCCCGCTCCGCGCAGCCCCTCGTAGATCGGGTCGCCCGCGACCTGCACTCCGCGTGAGAAGAGCGAGAGCAGCGGGACCAGAGCCATCTGGATCGGCACGATCTGCAGCGCGAACACGAGCACGAAGATCGCGTCGCGTCCCTTGAACTTCATCCACGCGAAGGCGTAGCCCGCGAGCGACGCGATCACCAGGGGGAAGATCGTCGCCGGGATCGAGATCGCGATCGAGTTGAAGAACGGACCCAGCAGACTGTCGCGGCCGAAGAGCACCGCCTGGTAGTTCTCGAGCGTGACCGTCGGGTTGACGAAGATCTGCCACCAGCCGCTTCGCTGCGTCTCGACCTCTGGCCGGATCGACGTGATGAACAGGCCGACGGTCGGGATGGTCCAGAAAATCGCGATGATCAGCGAGCCGATCGTCGCACCGCGGCTGGTCAGCCGCTGCTTGGTGCGTCGCGTCGCGCCCTTGACGGCGGACTCTTTGAGGGCCGGGTTGGCCACGAACGAAGTCGTCATCGGATCTCCCGTCCCTTCTGGATCTGTCGTGCGTTGTAGATGACGATCGGCAGCACCAGCAGGAACAGGATCACCGCGAAGGCCGACGACCGGCCCTGCTCGAACTTCTGCAACAGGGTGACCATCTCGTTGGCGATGACGCCCGTGTCCGGGTAGGCAAGGCCCATCGTGCGCACGATGTCGAAGACCTTCAGCGACGCGATCGAGATGGTGGTGAGCACCACGATCAACGACGGGCGAATGGAGGGGATGGTGACGTTCCAGAAGCGCTGCCAGGCATTCGTGCCGTCGAGCTGCGCCGCCTCCACCTGCTCGATCGGCACACCCTTGATCGAGGCGGAGAGCACGACCATGGCGAAACCGGTCTGCACCCAGATCAGCACGATCATCAGCAGGAAGCTGTTGAGCGGCACCTGCTGCAGCCAGTTGACCGGCGATCCGCCGAAGAGTACGACCAGGCCGTTCAGGATGCCGATCTGGTCTTCACCCTCGGGGCGGTACGCATATACGAACCGCCAGATGATGCTCGCGCCGACGAACGAGATCGCCATCGGCATGAACACCAGGATCTTGAAGAACTTCTCACCGCGCGACTTGTCGATGAAAACCGCGTACGCGAGGCCGATCGCCGTCGAGAACGCCGGCACGATGAGCACCCAGATGATGGTGTTGCGGATGACGACGATGTTCTGCGGCTGGCTGAACACCCAGGCGAAGTTGTCGAGCCCGATGAACGCGCCGCGGTTGCTGAGCAGCGAGTTGTAGATCGTCGCGATCGTCGGGTAGACGAGTCCGATGAGCAGCAACACGATCGCGGGGGCTAGGAAGCCCACCAGCGCGAACAGATAGCCCTTGCCCTCCCGGCTGCGATAGTCGAGCAAGAAGAACAGCCCGCCGAGCACCACGGCGACCGCGATGGCCCACCAGATGGAACCCAGCAGCAAGAAGATGAGGCCCGGTATCGCGAGGCACGCGATCAACCGGATGATCGTATAGCGGCGGCCCGGACGCGGGGCGACTTCGATCAGGAGGACGAGCGTCGTGGCGGCGATCAAGAACAGCACCACGATGATGGGGATCTGGGCCAGCGGGGGAAGCGTGCCGAGCCAGGTGAGGAGATCTTTCATGATCGCCTTTCGTTGTCTACGTTGACGACGGGTGTTTCGAACCTACAAGAGAGAGTGAGACGGCGGGCCCCCGGTTTTCACCGGAGACCCGCCGCCTCAGTTGATTACTCGCTCGGCCAGCTGGCTTCGATGGCGTCGAGCACGTCGTCCGTGCTCGTGCCGTTGATCCAGTCGACCATGCCGGTCCAGAACGTTCCCGCTCCGACCACACCGGGCATCAGGTCCGAAGCGTCGAAACGGAAGACCGTGTTCGGGTCCTGCAGCGTCTCAACGGCTTCCGACAGGATGACGCTCGACGCGTTCGACGGGTCGAGACCCTTGTTCGCGCTGATCACACCGCC
>JBDTQN010000149.1:0-6356 GCA_039932215.1 Pseudolysinimonas sp.
GCCAACGTCAGACGCTCGCGAAGGTGTCGCGCCAGACGAGCACCCCGCGCTTGGCGAATTCATCGGGCACTTCGGAATCGGGCGGAACGGGGTCGGCGGCATCGACCTCTAGCCCTCGAGGCTCGCGAACAAAACGGTTTCGGGCATCCACCCAAGCCGGCAACGGGAGGCTTTCGTCGCGCAGTCGCCAGGCGACAACCGCCGCGAGAGCTGCGTCCCACACCGGATCTTTCGTCGACTCGGGCTCGGCAAGGCCGAGTACTCCGCGGACCAGGCCCCGCTCCGCAACAAGATTGTCGTTCAACTGGATCAGGGCACGCAGCGCGCGATCCTTGTCGCCTTCGCGAAGCCGCTTCCGGATTTCGGCGGCGACGGTAGCCGCGTCGTCACGGCGAGTCGGCGCGGAATACAGGCGATGGCCAGCACCCGCGAGGAGGCGATCGATGGTCCTGTACTCGGCGTCACGGCCAGCCTCGGACCGGGAGACGGAGGCTTGGTCAATATGCGCACGCTCAGCGAGCTGCTCTTGGGTGAGGAGCCTGCTCTTGCGCGCCGCGCGCAAGAGAGTCGCTGCGCTAGCCATTAGCTGCCTCCTAGAATATGTCTTTCAAATCATATCCTACCGAGCGAGCATTCAGCGATTCTCCCCCGCCCGCCGCGCCTCCGCGGCGGCATTGAGCCGGGCGAGCGCCAACGCGTCTGCGTCCGAACCGATCAGGTGCAGGTACTTCTCCGTCGTCGAGATCGAGGCGTGCCCCATCCACTTCTGCAGCGTCAGAAGATTGACGCCGCTCAGCAGGCAGTTGGTGGCGTAGGTGTGCCTCAGGTCATAGAGCCTCCGTCCCATGGCATGCCGCTCCCACCGCACGGCGACGCGCCAGTTGTCGACAGTCATGAAACGACCGGCCCTGCCCGGAAAGAGCAGATCATCGGGCCTGCGTTCGGTGACAAGCGGCTCGACAACCGCCCACGCCTCGGCAACCAAGGGCACCGTCCTTCCCTTGCCGCCCTTCGTCGTGTGCCGCAGCGGCTCGTCGTCGGTCTTCGAGCGGGTGACCCGGAACGCCGGCCCCGGATAGCGCTGCACGTCACGCACCCTCATGGCGACGAGTTCGCCGGGACGCAGCCCGGTAAGTCCGAGCACCAGCGCGAAATTCGCGCGCACCTCACCGGCCTCCCTGACAAGCGCTTGATAGACGCTCCACAACTCTTCCGAGCTGTATGGCCACGGCTCTCTCGAGGGCATGTCCGCGCGGCCAGGCGGAACCTCGGCGGCGCTCGCCGGGTTCCGTTGGATCATCCCCTGACGAGCCGCCCACGAGAAGAATGCGCGATAGCTGTTGCGGTAGCGCAGCACGGACGCGCGTGTCAGGCGACCCAGCAGCTGGTCGTAGTGAGCCTCGAACGCCGCCGTTCGAACCGCTGAGATCGGGCTGTTCCGGATGGCGGCCGGCAGCAACCGGTACGCGGCGCGATCCGCCTTCAAACTGGTCGCCGACTTCGAGTTGACCCGTCCGTTCTGCCACCGCTCCCACGCGCTCGAGAAGCTTTCGCGCCCGGCCGAACGACTCACGAAATCGCCGATCGCGAGCGCACGCTTCTGCGCCGTCTCCCAGTCCACCGCATCCCGCTTGAGGTCGAACGTTCGGCTGGCGACGTCGGCACCGCCGGACTTGATTCGGGCCCGCCACCGACCGGAGGCCGTCTTGGAAATCGCCATGGTGCCGATTGTGCGCCGAACCGATGGCTCCCCAATGCGGGTGTACACACCCTGTGGAAGCAGTGCACGGCATACCCTTCCCTCGTGAGCTTCGATGTCGCAGCCGACGCGTACGGACGATTCATGGGCAGGTTCTCTGAGCCGCTCGCTGACGCATTCGCCGCCACCCTCGCGCTGCACCGCGGCCAACGCGCCCTCGATGTCGGGTGCGGGCCGGGCGCCCTCACCGCTCGTCTGGTCGACGCGTTGGGACCTGCCGCGGTATCCGCCGTCGACCCGTCTGCGCCGTTCGTCGCCGCGGCGCGTGAACGGCTCCCTGGCGTCGACATCCGCGAGGCATCGGCCGAGCAGCTGCCCTACGACGACGACACCTTCGATGTCACGGCGGCCGAGTTGGTCGTTCATTTCATGGCGGATCCCGTGGCCGGCATCCGCGAGATGGGCCGCGTCACGCGGGTGGGCGGCCTCGTCGCCGCGTGCGTGTGGGACTTCGGCGCGGGCCGCGATCCGCTCAACGTGTTCTGGACCGCCGTGCGGCACCTCGACCCCGCCGCGCACGACGAGTCAGGCCTGCCCGGGACCCATGAGGGCCAGCTGGTGAGCTACTTCGAATCGGCGGGCCTCAGCGACGTGCGCGGCACGCTGCTCACGGTCACGGTCGAAGTCGGGTCGTTCGACGACTGGTGGCAGCCGTTCACGCTCGGGGTGGGGCCTGCCGGGTCGTACGTCGCCGAGCTGGACGACGCGGCGCGTTCGCGTCTGCGTGACGAATGCGGGCGGGTGCTGGGTGACCACGACATCCACATCTCTGCGTCTGCGTGGTCGGCCGCCGGAGTCGTCTCGACGTGACGGATGTGGGCCCGTGTGTGACCTGGGCATCGCCCGTGCACCTAGATCGGCCCGACACGATCGCGACACTATGGGTGGATGGAACACGTCGTAGTCGGCCTCACTGACGAGGCCACCGCCCGAGTCGGTGTCACCTGGGCGATGGGACGCGCCCGCACCCGGCCCCTCGCGATCCGGCTCGTTGCCGAGCTCGATGACGGTGGCTCCAACCCCGGCGCGGCCAAAGAGGTGCTCGCGACCGCGACACGTCAGATCGCTGAGGCGCTTCCGGGCACCGAGGTCGACTACGTCCTGGCCGACCGTCCGCTGCTGCATGAACTGCTCGAACAGAGCGAATCCGCCGATCTGATCGTGTTCGCGGCGCACCCGGATCCCGTCATGCGCGAAGGTCGCACGCCGTCGTTCCAGGTCAGCCTGGGGGCTCGGGCCCGCTGTCCCGTGGTCGTGGTTCCCAGCGACTGGGAGGAACACGGCGGGCCGATCGTCGTCGGCGTCGAATCCGAGAACGCGTCCGACAAGGCAGTCGCCTTCGCGGCCGGCGAGGCGCTCGCCGGGGACCGCGAGCTGCGGATCGTGCACAGCTGGGAACCGTGGACCTCTCTCACCACCCGCAGCGCGCAGGTCGAACACGGCGACATCATCAACGTCGCCGCCGATCGCATACGCGCCGACTTCCCCGGAGTGCGTCTCAGCGCCGTGCTCGCCGAGGCGGTCGCCCACGATGGGATCATCGCCAACTCGCGGGACGCCCACCTGATCGTGCTGGGCACCCACGGTCTCGGGCGCGAGACCGGTCTCGTGTTGGGAGCGATCCACCAAGAGGTCATGATCCGCGGGAGCGTCCCGCTGTGCATCGTGCCGCTCGAGTCGGCCTAGGTTCCGATCCGCCGCGACACGGCACCCCACACGCGCAACTGCGCGGGCAGCCGCTCGTGCCGCGAACGCGGCGGACGCGCATCGCGGGGCAACGGCTCCGCGACCGAACGCAGCAGCCGGCGCGGCAGCACCAGCGCCGAGCGCTCGACGACCGGAACCTCCCACACCGTGCTCATGCCGCCGGCGCCAAGAACTCGTCCCACCGGGCTTCGGGCTTCTCGACGCCGCGCACCAGCCACGCCGTTCCGTGCGGCACGCGCGGAGTGACCCGCAGCGACCAGCCCATTTCGTGCGGGGTGCGGTCGCCCTTCACGTTGTTGCAGCGCAGGCAGCAGGCGACCAGGTTCTCCCACGAATCGGCACCGCCGCGCGAGCGCGGGATGACGTGGTCGATCGTCGAGGCCGACGACGCGCAGTAGGCGCAGCGCTGGCCGTCGCGGCGCAGCACGCCACGGCGCGAGACCGGCACGTTGCGACCCGACGGGATGCGCACATACCGGCGAAGCAGGATGACGGAGGGCCGTTCCCACTCGCCCGTCGCCGAGAGAACAGGGTTGCCATCGTCGCACGCGAGAAGCGACGCCTTGCCCTCTAAGACGAGCACCAGTGCTCGCTTGAACGACACGACAGCAAGGGGCTCATAGCCCGCATTGAGAACCAGAGTGCGCAAGGTCTATCTCCTTGTCGAAGGCGCCTGCACGGCTTGCAGGCATTCGATTCCCGGCCAGATCGACCTCAGGAGACAGAAAAAGCGCCGTCGAAACGACAGCGCCCTAGTGAATCGCGCGCCGTATGCGGAAGACCACACGTGCATCCGTGGTGGGGATGCTGCATGAACCGCGCATACGACTGACTCCTGAGATCTCGATGTCCGAGGACTTCAGGCTAATACGGAAGCGGGTAACAGCGGTGCAACGGCACGTTAACGCGCCGTCGGCTCAAATTCCGTAGCGAACGAACCAGTGCGACGGGTTGTAGATGGGGCGGATCGCGATCACGGTACCTGGCCGCGGCGAATCGATCATCATGTTGCCGCCGAGGTAGATACCGTCGTGTCCGCCGCCGTCCATGACCACGATGTCTCCGGGAAGCGCGTCTGCCGGGCTGATCGGCGTTCCACCCGAGCCCTGTCGGGACGACGAATGCGGGAGCGCTACACCGAACTGTGCGTACACGTACTGCACGAACCCCGAGCAGTCGAAGCCGGACGGGTCAGCACCGCCGTAGCGATAGGGGATGCCCTGGTATTGCTTCGCTACCTCGACGAGCTGATTGAGGTCGAAGTTCGGGTAAGGCGGATTCGCCAGAAAATCTGCAACCGACGGCCCCGAGTACGCCCGGTACGTCGCAACCATGGTGGTGCGGCGCATCTCCGCTGCGGAGGTCACGCTGTACGCGTCGCGGGCGACCGCGGCGGTCACGACGTCGTCGCCGACCTTGACGGTCTGAGCGCCGTCTGCCTTCAGAGCCTGCAGTTCGGCGCCAGCGGCCCCGGCATCCTGCTGGTCTTGGAACGCGTACGCCGGAAGCGCGACCGTGCAGAACAGACCGGGCACCACGATCGCCATGACGGCGAGGTTCAGGAGGGCGGGCTTCTTCTTGCCGCGGACGGTCGGCTTGGTCAGCGCGAGCTCGCGAGCCGCCTGATAGCGCGCGATGCGCTGGCGCTCAGAACGATTCGTCGCGGCACGACGGCCGGAAGCGGGAGGGGTAGAACCTGAAAGCAAGAGGAATCTCCGGCGCCTCGTGCCCGCGGGTGTGCGGTTCCATCGCTGACAGTTGTCACGTCGCGACGCAGAGGATGGAAGAACGAGACGCTCTGAGTCGCGTCCCTCAGCCGATCGGGGTGGCTGGAGGACTCTGGCGAGTTTACGGGAGGGGCACCGGGAAGTCACCCTGAGGGCCCGGATTGGGGACATTCCCAGGTGAGATCAGACGCCGATCAGACCCCGACGTAGACGTGCGCCGCGACCTCGTTCGGCAGCTCGAGTCCGTCGCCGTGGCCGTCGACCTGCACCAGCACATACGATCCGGCGGCCGAGATCGATGCGACGGCGCCGGGCAGCACGCCCGCGTCTTTCAGCTGCTGCAGCAGTTCGGGCTCGAACTGCACCGGCTCGCCCAGGCGGCGGATGGTGCCGGTGACCGGTCCGGTCTCGTCGGCGACGCGGTCGACGATGTTGATGACACCTTCGAGGAACCGGCCGGCAGGCGCGTCGCCGAGCTCGTCGAGCCCGGGGATCGGGTTGCCGTAGGGCGACTCGGTCGGGTGGTCGAGCAACTCGAGCAGGCGGCGTTCGACCTGCTCGCTCATCACGTGCTCCCAGCGGCAGGCTTCATCGTGCACGTACGCCCAGTCGAGGCCGATGACGTCGGCGAGCAGCCGCTCGGCGAGGCGGTGCTTGCGCATCACGTGCATTGCACGGGTGCGACCCTCGACGGTGAAGGCCAGGTGACGGTCGCCCTCGACGACGACGAGGCCGTCGCGCTCCATGCGTCCGATGGTCTGCGACACCGTCGGCCCGGAATGCCCGAGACGCTCAGAGATGCGCGCGCGCAACGCGACGATTCCCTCTTCTTCGAGGTCGAGGATCGTGCGCAGATACATCTCGGTGGTGTCGACCAGGTCCGTCACAGAGTCAGCCTACCTTTCGGCCAACCGTAAGATTGGGCCATGCCCACCCTGCACATTCCTGGTGACCTCCTGCCCGCCGACGGACGGTTCGGGTGCGGCCCCTCGAAGGTGCGCCCCGAGCAACTCGCCCACCTGCAGAAGCACTCCGACCTGCTCGGCACATCGCACCGGCAGGCGCCGGTCAAGCAGCTCGTCGGCCGCGTTCGCGGCGGGCTGTCCGATCTATTCCGCGCGCCCGACGGCTACGAGATCCTGCTCGGCGACGGCGGGTCGACG
>JBDTQN010000150.1:0-6355 GCA_039932215.1 Pseudolysinimonas sp.
TGTTGTGGCCCCAGGTCAGATAGCTGGGCGCCTCGTCGCCGCCCCACAGGCGCTTGTAGGAGTTGACGAACTGGTTCGTCACCGCGGTGATCTCGGGAGCGTGCGTCAGCAGGCCCGCGACGAACTGACGGCCGATCGCCGACAGCTGGTATTGGCCGGCCGGATCGAAGAACGCGTTCGTGTCGCCCTCGAAGAGCGACATATGGGTGTGCATGCCCGACCCGGGACGGCCCGACAGCGGCTTCGGCATGAACGTCGCGTAGACGCCCTGCTCGATCGCGACCTCTTTGATCACCGTGCGGAACGTCATGATGTTGTCGGCCGTCGTCAGCGCGTCGGCGTACCGCAGGTCGATCTCGTTCTGGCCGGGGCCGGCCTCGTGGTGGCTGAACTCCACCGAGATGCCCAGATCTTCGAGCATGCGCACCGAGCGGCGGCGGAAGTCGTTGGCCGTGCCGCCGGGGACGTTGTCGAAGTAGCCCGCGCCATCGACCGGCTCGGGAACCCCGTCGACGAGCTTCGACGACTTGAGCAGGTAGAACTCGATCTCGGGGTGCGTGTAGAACGTGAAGCCGCGGTCGGCGGCCTTCGCCAGCGCGCGCTTGAGCACGTTGCGCGGGTCCGCCGAGGCGGGCTGGCCGTCGGGCGTGGTGATGTCGCAGAACATGCGCGCGGTCGGGTCGACCTCTCCACGCCACGGCAGGGTCTGGAAAGTCGTGGGGTCGGGGTGCGCCAGCACATCGGCCTCGTAGGAACGCGTGAGGCCCTCGATCGCGGAGCCGTCGAACCCGACGCCCTCGTTGAATGCCCCCTCGACCTCGGCCGGGGCGAGCGCCACCGACTTCAAGGTGCCGACCACGTCTGTGAACCATAGGCGCACGAATTTCACGCCGCGTTCCTCGATCGTGCGGAGAACGAAGTCACGCTGCTTGTCCATGGTTCTCAGGCTACCGGCCCGAGCGGGCGCCCGGCGTCGCGTGCCAGACTGGCGGCATGGCCGAGCCAGTGAAGAAGGTCCGCACCCGCCACTTCCAGAACGCGAAGGAGCAGGGCATCAAGATCACCGGCCTCACGAGCTACGACATGCTCACCGCCGCGATCTTCGACAAGGCGGGCATCGACTTCCTGCTGGTGGGCGACTCGGCCGGTAACAACGTGTTCGGCTACGACACGACGCTTCCGGTGTCGATCGACGACCTCATCCCGCTCACCCGTGCCGTGGCCGGGGCTGTGCAGCGCGCGTTCGTCGTCGCTGACATGCCCTTCGGCTCGTACGAGACCGGCCCCGACGAGGCGCTGCACACGGCGTTCCGGTTCATGAAAGAGACGGGCGCGCACGCGGTGAAGCTCGAAGGCGGCGTGCGCTCGGCCGAGCAGATCCGGCGGATCGTGGCGGCCGGCATCCCCGTGATGGCGCACATCGGTTTCACGCCCCAGAGCGAGCACCAGCTGGGCGGCCACGTCATCCAGGGCCGTGGCGAGCGAGCAGAGACGCTGCTGGCCGACGCGCACGCCGTCGAAGACGCCGGCGCCTTCGCCGTGGTCATGGAGATGGTGCCCGCCGAAGTCGCTCAGCGCGTCACGGCCGAACTCAAGATCCCCACCATCAGCGTCGGCGCGGGGCCGCACACCGACGGCCAACTGCTCGTCTGGACCGACTGGGCGGGGCTCACGACCGGCCGCATCCCGACGTTCGTGCAGAAGTACGCCGACCTCGCGGGTGTGCTCACCGATGCAGCTCACGCGTGGATCAAAGACGTCGGCTCAGGCGCCTACCCCGACGAGGCGCACAGCTTCCACGAGTAGGGCCCCGTCTCGAGCGTTTCACCCGCTCAGTCGTCTTCGGCGTTCCATTCCGCGGCGCGCTCTTGGGCGATCTGCGGCGCACGGGCCGCCTCCTCGCGGCTCGCGAACGGGCCGTCGCGCTCGGATCCGAGGGACTGCGGCCCCTCTTCTACCTCACCGGTCTTGTGGTTGTACCACCATTCAGTCATGCGCCCAGGGTATGCCCACGCCCGTAGGCTCGGACCATGCCCCGTGACGCATCCGGACACCTCACAGCCGGGCGCCTCTCCCCCGAACGTCCCGTACCGCGTCACATCGCGCGCCCCGAGTACGTGGGCAGGGCCGCACCTCGCGACGACGCGCACGGCGACGTCTACTCCCCCGCCGAGATCGAGTTGATCCGCGAGAGCGGCCGTATCGCCGCCGGCGCGGTCGAGGCCGTGGGTGCCGCGGTCCGGCCCGGCGTGACCACTGACGAGCTCGACGCGATCGCCCACGACTACATCGTCGAACGCGATGCGTACCCGTCGACGCTGCACTATCGCGGCTATCCCAAATCGGTCTGCACGTCGGTGAACGAGGTGATCTGCCACGGTATCCCCGACGACACGGTGCTGATCGAGGGCGACATCGTCAACGTCGACATCACCGCCTACAAGAACGGCATGCACGGCGACCTGAACGCGACGTTCGCCGTGGGCGAGGTGGCTCCGGATGCCGCGGCCCTGATCGAGCGCACTCGCGAGGCCCTGAACCGTGGCATCCGAGCCGTCGCACCCGGCCGCCCGATCAACGCGATCGGCCTCGCCATCGAGAGCTACGCCAAGCGTTTCGGCTATGGCGTGGTGCGCGACTACACCGGACACGGCGTCGGAGCGACCTTCCACTCGGGTCTCGTGATTCCGCATTACGACGCGGCGCCGGCATTCGCCGAACTCATGGAGGTCGGCATGGTCTTCACGATCGAGCCGATGCTGACCCTCGGCACCATCGACTGGGATCTCTGGGCCGACGAATGGACCGTCGTCACCCGTGACCGGGCGTTGAGCGCGCAGTTCGAGCACACGCTGGTCGTTACCGAGCGCGGCGCAGACGTACTCACACTCCCGTAGGCGAGGATGGGGGGATGACGACCCTGGCGATCGGCATCGACATCGGCGGCACCGGCATCAAGGGCGCGGTGGTGGATGTCGGCACCGGCGATCTGGTCAGCGAACGCGCGAGGGTGGCGAACCCGGCGACATCGTGGCCGCCGTCGTCGAGATGATCTCCGGCTTCGGCCCGATGGCCGACGGGCTCCCGGTCGGCGTGTGCTTCCCCGCGATCGTCATCGACGGACGCACCATGTCGGCAGCGAATGTGTCGAAGAAGTGGATCGGTCTCGAGGCAGAGAAGCTGTTCGAAGCGTCGCTGAAGCGCGACATCTTCTTCGTCAACGACGCGGATGCGGCCGGCATCGCCGAAGTCAACTTCGGTGCCGCGAAGGGGACGCGTGGCCTCGTCATCCTGACGACCCTCGGAACCGGGATCGGGTCGGCGTTCCTCTACAACGCGACACTCATCCCGAACACGGAGCTGGGTCACCTCGAGATCGACGGCAAAGATGCCGAATCTCGTGCATCGTTCGCGGCGAAGGAGCGCAAGGGGCTCAACTGGGTGGACTGGGCGAAGCGCCTGCAGCGCTACTACGAGACGCTGGAGTTCCTGTTCTCGCCGACCATGTTCATCGTCGGTGGGGGTGTCTCGAAAGAGCACGACCAGTTCTTGCCGCTGCTGAAGCTGCACACCCCGATCGTTCCCGCGGAGTTGCGCAACAACGCCGGCATCATGGGCGCCGCCACGCTCGCCGCAGATCCGTCAGAGTTTACGACCGGGGGCGGCTGACGGGAACGGACCCGTGCCGCTCGCCGCGCGACGCACGAACGCCAACCGCGCCGCACCCAATTCGTCTCCCTTGCCGGCACCGGGCCACACGTGCTCGACGAAGGCGCTCCAGGCGTCTTCGTAGGCTTTTGCGCGTGGCGGCAGCAACGAGCGCAGCGCGACCGCGACGAGAGTCACGACGAGACCCGCGCTCGCCAGCCACAGTTCGTTGCCGCCGAGCGGATCCCCTCCGGCCACGGCACGGATGACGATGAGCACCAGCGATGCCGCGACGATGACGATGCCGAAGACGAGTGCGAGGTCGAGCAGGAACCGGCGGACGAGAGCGATGCGCGCCGCCTGAGCCGCCTGCACATCGAGCGGGTCGACACCTGTCTCGGCGAGTTCGCCGGCAACGGCGCGCGCGGAGGTCCAGTCAGCCATGGGAAAAGCGTATCGGGCGGATTGCGCGCTAGAGGCGGCGGTAGTCGCCCGCGACCGGGCACTCGAACGAGACGCCCGAGTACATGCCGACGCGCTGCATGTAGGCGATGACCTGCTGGTAGGCGCGCCCGAGCGACGTCTCGGTGTAGGGGATTCCCTCGCGTTCGCAGAGCTCGCGCACCATGCGCCGCGCCGACGCCAGGTGCGGGCGCGCCATGCTCGGGAAGAGGTGGTGCTCGACCTGGTGGTTGAGGCCGCCCATGAAGATCGTCATCCAGTGGCCGCCGCGGATGTTGCGCGACGTGCGCACCTGCTTGCTCAGGAAGTCCATCTTCGTTCCGGCCGGGATGATCTCCATGCCGATGTGGTTCGGGGCGAACGACGCGCCCATGTAGATGCCGAACACGGCGAGCTGCACGCCGAGGAAGGCGAACGCCATCCCGACCGGCAGCACCCAGAAGATCGCCCCGATGACCACGGCCATGCGGGCGAAGATCAAGACGATCTCGAGCGCACGGTTGTCGACCTTGCCGCGGCCGAAGATGTGGCCGAACGACTTGACGTGCAGGTTGAGGCCTTCGAAGACCAGCAGCGGGATGAAGAACGCGCCCTGGTGGCGGGTGATGAAAGCCCGGATGCCGCGGGCAGTCGCGGCGTCTTCTTCGAGAAACGAAACGGTGTCGACCTCGATGTCGGGGTCTTTGCCGATGGTGTTCGGGTTGGCGTGATGACGGGTGTGCTTGTTCATCCACCACGAGTAGCTGATGCCGACCAGGCCCGACGAGAGCGTGCGGCCGATGCGGTCGTTGGCCCGGCCCGACTCGAACACCTGACGGTGCGAGGCCTCATGCCCGAGGAATGCGAACTGCGTGAAGATGATGCCGAGCACCGCCGCGATGAGCAGCTGGAACCAGGAGTCGCCGAGCAGAACGAACCCGGTGATCGCGCCACCGAGGGCGAGAACGAGGGTCGTGAACACGCTGATGTAGAAGACGCGAGTGCGGCCGAGGAGGCCGGCTCCTTTGACGTCGGCGAGGAGGCCGGTGAACGAGCTGATCGGGTTCGAACCGGGTACCTTCGCGGTGGTCGTGCGGATCGGGCCCAGGGTTGAGGTGAGAGACATACACCCTCTGTAGTCGGATTCGACTTCTCAGCCGCGGTGTGGGCAGGACGCCCGAGATACCTGACTGTATCGGGTCAGACCCTGCTGCCCCTGTGAAAACGCACCCCCACACCGAGAATCCGCATTATTTCGGTTCGGTGAAATTTGTTGACACAAGGTCTCCATAGACGTATCGGTGCACTACGGTTGGGCGCAGTTGTTGTGTTGCGCAAGTGAAGTGACGTCGTTATCCTCCGCCGGGGGATTCGCCGGATCGGAAGAGCGAATCAAGACACGCGACGATCCGCTCCGAACGACGGAGCAGAGCAATACAGAAAGCAGCAAAAGAATGCCCACTGGAACCGTCAAGTGGTTCAACGCCGAAAAAGGTTTCGGCTTCATCACCCCCGACGACGGATCTCAGGATCTGTTCGCCCACTACTCGGCCATCGAGGCCTCCGGATACCGCAGCCTTGAAGAGGGCCAGCGCGTGGAGTTCGAAGTGACCCAGGGCCAGAAGGGCCCCCAGGCAGCTGCCATCAAGCTCGCCTAACTAATCCTTCACGAGAGCGCCTCATCCCTTCGGGGATGGGGCGCTTTCGCGTTGCGCCCCTCGCGCGTACACTCGCGGCAACTCTGAGGGGAAGAGACCATGGGAACGATCCACAGAAAGTTTCTCGGCGAAGGCACGATTGCTGGCAACGCCACGACCACATTCATCTGGAACAACCCGCCAGACGTCACCGTGCTGGGCTACTTCGCGTACGCGAGGCCCGCTTCGCCCGGCCTCAGCGGCACCATCACCGGCGAGGTCGGCATCGTCGCGGTGCGGCACCAGGCCACCCGGACAGGCGACAATCCGGCGGTCGAACGCGCCGAGGTCGACATCAAGAACTTTCGCAGCACCCCGTGCGGCTTCTCGCTCTATCAGAGCTGGATTTCCGGCGCGCAGGAGTAGCGCAAACGGGCCAGCCGATACGCCGGGTTCTGTACGCATTGCTGCGTGACGGCCATCTATCTACGAGCTACGTTGCCGCAGCCCTCTAGCGGTCTACCCGACACCGAGACGAGCCGCCTCATAGGTGTCTGTCTGACCTTGCTCCGGGCGAGGTTTACCCAGCGAGCCCGATCACTCGGGCCCCTGGTGGTCTCTTACACCAC
>JBDTQN010000151.1:0-6295 GCA_039932215.1 Pseudolysinimonas sp.
CCGCGATCGGGCTGGCGATGCGCGGGTTCCGGCCGGTGTGCGAGATCCAGTTCGACGGCTTCATCTACCCCGGCTTCGACCAGATCACCTCGCAGCTCGCAAAGCTCACCTCGCGTCACGCCGGCTCCCAGGCGTTCCCGGTCGTGATCCGAGTGCCGTACGGCGGGCACATCGGTGCCGTCGAGCACCACCAAGAGAGCCCCGAGGCGTACTTCGCGCACACCGCGGGCCTGCGCGTGGTCAGCCCCGCCACCCCGCACGACGGGTACTGGATGATCCAAGAGGCGATCGCCGGCAACGACCCCGTGCTGTTCTTCGAGCCGAAGAGCCGCTACTGGCAGAAAGGCGCGGTCGACCGCGCTTCGAACGGAATCGCGTTGCACGCCAGCCGCGTCGTGCGCGAAGGCACCGAGGTCACCCTGGTGGGACACGGCGCGATGGTCGCGGTGCTGCTGCAGGCCGCAGAGGTGGCGGCCGAAGAGGGCACCAGCATCGAGGTCATCGACCTGCGATCGCTCTCGCCCATCGACTACGACCCGATCCTCGCGTCGGTGCAGAAGACCGGCCGGCTGATCGTCGCGCAAGAGGCGCCCGGCAACGTCAGCGTCGGATCAGAGATCGCCGCGACCATCGCCGAGCGCGCGTTCTATTCGCTCGAATCGCCGGTGCTCCGCGTCAGCGGTTTCGACGCCCCCTTCCCCCCCGCCAAACTCGAGGGCGACTACCTCCCCGATGCCGACCGCGTGCTTGAAGCGGTCGACCGCGCGCTGGCCTACTAAGGAGACATGCCGTGGCACAGTCTGAGTTCCCGCTCCCCGATGTGGGCGAGGGTCTGACCGAGGCCGAGATCGTCACCTGGAAGGTGAAGGCCGGCGACACGGTCACCGTCAACCAGGTGCTGGTCGAGATCGAGACCGCCAAGTCGCTGGTCGAGTTGCCGTCCCCGTTCTCGGGCACGGTGACGGCCCTGCTGGCCGAAGAGGGCGACACGGTCGAGGTCGGCACGCCGATCATCCGCGTCGACTCGGCGGGCGGGGTCATCGAACTGCAGGCGCCGGGCGATGCCGACACCACCGGGGAGGTCGGGCGCACGAAACCGGTCGAGCGCGTCGAGCTCGATGCGGCACCCGCCGCTGACGACGGTGGCTCCGGCGCGGTACTCGTCGGCTACGGATCGAAGGGTGGCCACGCCTCAACGCGCCGCCGCCGTCCCACGGTCGCCCCCGACGCATCCACCGATGCCCCGCAGGAGGCGGCCGCCAAGCAGGTCAAGGCCGCCCGACCGGCGTCGGTGCCCGCCGCATCCGCGAGCCCCGTGATTGCGAAGCCCCCGATCCGCAAGCTGGCGAAAGATCTGGATGTCGACCTCGGCCTGGTCGACGGCACCGGCCTGGCCGGCGAGATCACCCGCGACGACGTGATCCGTCAGGCGTCGCAGGCCAGCGTGTTCCGCAACATCCAGACTCCCGAGTGGGGCGAGCAGCGCGAAGACAAGATCCCGGTGAAGGGCGTGCGCAAAGCGATCGCGGCGGCGATGGTGTCGAGCGCGTTCACCGCCCCGCACGTCAGCGTGTTCACCGACGTCAACGCGACGCGCACCATGGAATTCGTGAAGCGGCTCAAGAACTCTCCCGACTTCGCCGGGGTGCGGGTCAGCCCTCTGCTGGTGATGGCGAAAGCGGTCATCTGGGCGGTGCGGCGCAACCCGACCGTCAACTCCAGCTGGGGCGACAAAGAGATCACCGTGCATCACTACGTGAACCTCGGGATCGCGGCCGCCACCCCGCGCGGTCTGATCGTCCCCAACATCAAAGACGCCCAGAACATGAGCCTGCTCGAGTTGGCGCAGGCGCTCGAGCAGTTGACGATCACGGCGCGCGACGGCAAGACGCAGCCGACCGAGATGGCGAACGGCACCGTCACGATCACCAACATCGGCTCGTACGGAATGGACACCGGCACGCCGATCCTGAATCCCGGCGAGGTCGGCATCGTCGCGCTCGGCGCGATCAAGCAGAAGCCGTGGGTGGTGGACGGCGAGGTGCGCCCGGCGTTCGTCACGACCGTGGGCGCCAGCTTCGATCACCGTGTGGTCGACGGCGACGTGGCGAGCCGGTTCACGGCAGATGTCGCCAGCGTGCTGGAAGAGCCGGCGCTGCTGCTCGACTGAGTTCGACGCCCACTGAGTTTGACAATCATTCTCAATAAGCCCTAGCGTTATTGGGTGCTCAAGCCAGCCCTGCTCGTCGTCCCGCTCCTCCTGCTCGCGGGCTGCGCCGCGCCCGCGCCCGACGATGGCCTGATCCACGTGGTCGCCTCCACCAGCGTGTACGGCGACCTGGCACAGCAGATCGGCGGCAGCGGCGTCGAGGTCACCAGCATCATCGACGACCCCGCGCAGGATCCGCACCAGTTCGAGGCCAACGGGCGGGTGCAGCTCGCGCTGTCGCGCGCCGACGTGGTCATCGTCAACGGCGGCGGCTACGACGATTTCGCGACCACGATGCTCGACGCGTCGGGTAACGACGGCGCGCGCATCATCGACGCCGTCGAGCTCTCCGGCTACGACACGGGCGCCGACGACTTCAACGAGCACGTCTGGTACGACTACCCGACCATGCAGACCGTTGTGATGGCGATCGCCGCCGCGCTCGACATCGCCGACCCGGCGCACGCGACCGCCTACGACGGCCGGGCCGACGGGCTCGTCGCCCAGCTCGACGCGCTCATCCAGTTCGAGGGGTCGATCGCGGCCGCCGCCGGGGGCGCCGGAGTGATCATCACCGAGCCCGTGCCGCTCTATGCACTCGAGGCCGCCGGCCTGCGCAACCTGACGCCGCCCGAGTTCAGCGAAGCGATCGAGCAAGACATCGACGTGCCCGCAACTCTGTTGCAGAGCGTGCTCAACCGCATCGGCGACGGATCCGCGGCGGTCGTGGTCTACAACGCGCAGACCGGCGGGCCGCAGACCGACGCGATCCTCGACGTCGCCTCCGACAACAGTGTGCCGGCCATCGGGTTGACCGAGATCCTTCCCGACGACGTCGGATACGTCGACTGGCAGAGCGGCTTCTTGCAAGAACTCCTGCGGGCGCTGACGTGAGCGCCGCGATCCTCAGCCTGCGCGACGCCGCGCTCACGATCGGCGGTCGCACGCTCTGGTCGGGCCTCGACCTCGACGTCGCCGCCGGGGAATTCATCGCCGTCCTCGGCGCCAACGGTTCCGGCAAGACGAGCCTGCTGCGCGCGGTGCTCGGCCAATACCCGCTGAGTGCGGGCGAGGTGCGCTTCCGGGGCGAGCCCGTGCGCCACGGCGACCGGCAGATCGGGTACATCCCCCAGCAACGGCGACCGGATGACGGGGTCGCCCTCCGAGGGAGGGACCTGATCGCGCTGGGTATCGATGGCCACCGCTGGGGACCCGGGTTCCCGAGTGCCGCACGGCGGCGCCGTGTCGACGCCCTCCTCGACGAGGTCGACGCGCGGCGATTCGGCAACGTCCCGGTTGCCGCCCTATCGGGCGGGGAGCAGCAGCGCCTGCGCGTCGGGCAGTCCCTCGCGGGCGATCCGCTGTTGCTGCTCTGCGACGAGCCGCTGAGCTCCCTCGATCTACGCGCGCAGCGCGCCGTCAGCGAGCTGATCGATCGGGGACGACGCACCCGTGGGTTCGGAGTGCTCTTCGTGACGCACGATGTGAACCCGGTGCTCGACAGCGTCGACCGGGTGCTGTATCTCGCCGGGGGCCGCTTCCGCATCGGCACCCCCGACGAGGTGCTGCGGTCGGAGGTGCTCAGCGAGCTCTATGCGTCGCCGGTCGATGTCATCCGCGCGAACGGCCGCATCGTCATCGTCGGCGTCCCCGACGAGTCGCACACCCACGACCACGGGGCCGCCTGATGGACGACTGGTGGTCGCAGCTGTTCGACTTCTCCGACTACGGCGCGCTGGTCGTCCTGCTGCAGAACTCGATTCTCGCGGGAGCAGTGCTGGGTGTCGTCGGCGGCCTCGTCGGCGTATTCGTCATGTCACGCGATCTCGCGTTCGCCGTTCACGGGATCAGCGAGCTCTCGTTCGCGGGCGCGGCAGCGGGCCTGCTGCTGGGCGTCGGAGTGGTCGAGGGATCGATCATCGGCTCGCTGGTCGCCGCCGCCCTGATCGGCCTGCTCGGGTCGCGGGCGCGGGATCGCAACTCGATCACCGCGGTGCTGATGCCCTTCGGCCTCGGCCTCGGCATCCTGTGTCTCGCGCTGTACCCCGGTCGCGCCTCGAACCGGTTCGGCCTGCTCACCGGCCAGATCGTCGCAGTCGACGACCCGCGCCTGGGCACGCTCGCGGTGATCGGCGCGATCGTGGTGGCCGGGCTGCTGGTGATCTGGCGCCCGCTGACCTTCGCGAGCCTCGACACCGAGGTCGCGATCGCGCGCGGCGTTCCCGCGCGCGCCCTGTCTCTGGTCTTCATGCTGCTGCTCGGGCTCGCGGTCGCGGTCGGCGTGCAGGTGGTCGGGGCGCTGCTGGTGCTGTCGGTGCTCGTGACTCCCGCCGCGGCGGCGCTGCGCATCTCGTCGTCGCCGTTCTGGGTGCCGGTGCTCAGCACGGTGTTCGCAACCGTTTCGCTGGTGGGCGGCATCCTGCTCGCCCTCGGTGGCAGCCTGCCGATCAGCCCGTATGTGACGACGATCTCGTTCGTCATCTACCTGGTGTGCCGGCTGGCGTCCGCGCGCGGCAGACGCCAGGCGAAGGTGGTCGGCGCATGAAACGCAACACGTGGCAGCGCGAGGCGGTGCGTGAGGCGCTGGGTGAGACCGACGGCTTCGTCAGCGCTCAGACGCTTCATGCCGCTCTGCGGGGCAGCGGATCTGAGGTCGGGCTCGCAACCGTGTACCGGGCCCTGGCCGACCTCGCCACCGAAGGCGATGCGGATTCGTTGCAGCGCGAGGGCGAGAGCCTGTACCGCGCGTGCACGCCCGGCAGTCACCACCACCACCTGATCTGCCGTCGATGCGGTGCGACCGTCGAGATCGCCGCGGATGCCGTGGAGACCTGGGCACGCGACGTCGCCGCCGAACACGGCTTCACCCAGCCGCAGCACGTCGTCGACGTGTTCGGCTACTGCGCTGACTGCACGCGCATCATCGCTGCCGAGTGACGCGAGTGGCGTGCCGCCACGGCATCCTGTAGTCTCAACAGGTTGTCCGCTCGCGGACGGCATCTTGTGCACCACCAGCCCAGCTGGACCTCGGTGCGCCGACAAGTGATCTTGGGTGGAGACGTTCTCCACGGTAAATCAGAACTGGAGTAGAACCATGGCCGCAGTGTGCCAGGTGACCGGAGCCGTTCCCGGCTTCGGACACAACATCTCGTTCTCGCACCGCCGCACCAAGCGGCGTTTCGACCCGAACGTGCAGCGCAAGACCTACTGGGTGCCGAGCCTGCGGCGCAACATCAAACTGAACGTGTCCGCCAAGGGCATGAAGGTCATCGACGTCCGCGGTATCGATGTCGTCGTCAGGGAGATCCTGGCGCGCGGAGAGAAGATCTGACATGGCCAAGGCACAAGACGTCCGCCCCATCATCAAGCTGCGTTCGACGGCAGGCACCGGTTACACCTACGTGACCAAGAAGAACCGTCGCAACGACCCCGACCGCATCGTGCTGAAGAAGTACGACCCCATCGTGCGCAAGCACGTCGAATTCCGCGAGGAGCGCTAACCATGGCGAAGAAGAGCAAGATCGCGCGGAACGACCAGCGCAAAGTGATCGTCGAGCGGTACGCCGCGAAGCGACTGGAACTGAAGAAGGCGCTGGTCGACCCGGCCGGCACCGACGAGTCCCGCGAGGCCGCGCGCCTCGGCCTGCAGAAGCTGCCGCGCAACGCGTCGCCGGTGCGTGTGCGCAGCCGCGACTCGATCGATGGGCGCCCCCGCGGCGTGCTCAGCAAGTTCGGTGTCTCGCGTGTTCGCTTCCGCGACATGGCGCACCGCGGCGAGCTGCCCGGCATCACGAAGTCGAGCTGGTAAGTCGTCACAACGAATTCAGGAGGGGTGGACTTCGGTCCGCCCCTCCTTTTTCGTGCACAGCCGTTGACATGACTGTTTTTCCACTGTTTCGCCCCGCCGGGCGGGAATCACCGGAAATACAGGGAAGTGCTGGTACTTTCATCACGGTTCTGGGGCTAGCTGCCGGAATCACATCACTAAGTCCGAGGAGGACACCCATGGCTGACACACTGAACAAGACTGACCTCGTGGCAGCGATCGCTGCTGCCTCCGGCCAGAGCCAGGCCGTCGTGAGCGGC
>JBDTQN010000152.1:0-6271 GCA_039932215.1 Pseudolysinimonas sp.
AGCCGGCAGCGGTGGTGAGCGCGACGAGGAGGACGCCGGCGCGCAGGGCACGACGGGTCTTGAGCTGCTTGCGCTTGAGGATGATCTCGGGCGGCAGCAGGTTCGCGCGAGGCTCCCCTCCGACCGTCAACGGGAACTTGCCGATCGGGCGGGAACGCGCGGGGCCCGAACTGCGCAGGCCGCGCCGGCGGTCGCCGGACGGCTGAGCCTGTTCAGGGGCGCGCGTGGGGATGTCGACGGTCATGCTGTGCTCCCAACCGCGAGTCCGACGGCCACGGACAGCGACTCCGGCCACGGGTCGCCGCGGCGAGCCTTGGCGATCGAGACGCGGGCTCCGGGATCGGCGCTGCTCACCTGAAGTCGGGTGAGCTCCGCGGATGCCGGGCATGTCGCCACCGCCCCCGCTCATCACCACGCGCTGCACCGGTGTGTTCGGCCGAGCGGTCGCGAAGTAGCTGATCGTGTTGCGCACGCTCATCAGCAGCTCGTGGGTCGCGGATCCGATGGTCGCGGCCAGAGGCTGCGCTTCGGCGGTCAGGGCCCGGGTCTGGATGCCGATCGTGCGCTTGATGCGCTCGGCCTCCCCGAACGGCACATCGTGCGCGGCCACCAGGGCGTCGGTGATGTCCCGCCCGCCCGAGGGGATGACGCGCATGAAGTGCGGGACCCCGTTGTTGGCGAGCACCACGTAGGTCGTGGATGCGCCGATGTCGACGAGGGCGGTCATTCCGGAATGCGCCCCCAGCAGCAGCCGGGTCAGCGCGAACGGGATGAGGTCGACCTCTGCGACGTGCAGGCCCGCGGCCTCCGCTGCCTCGACGTTGCCGAGCACGGCATCCCGGATCGCCGCGACCAGAAGGCCGTGGACCATCGGGCCCTGGTCGGTCTGCTCGGTCGAGACCGGGTAGAAGTCGAGAAGCGCGTCGTTGACGGGCACCGGGAGCAGGTCCTGCACCTGGAAGGGCAGCTGCTCGCGGATGCGGTCGATCGGCTGCGCACGCACCACGTGATCACGGGCCAGGATGCGATGGTTGCCCATCCCCAGCACGACGTCTTTGGTGCTGAACTTGCCCTGCGACCACAGCGCCCGAATGCCGGCGACGACCGCATCGCGGTCGATCACCTCACCCTTGCTCACCGCTCCGTGCGGAATCGGCACCTCGTGGTACTTGACCACGGTCGGCCGTGCACGTGCGGGATCTTTCACTTCGGCGGCGCGCAATACCCCGTCGCCGATGTCGAGTCCCACCACTCGAGTCATGACTTTCTCCTTTTCTAAACGACGCCCACCGCGCCGAAGTATGCGTCGGCGAGGAACCCGCCGGCGAAAACACCCAGCCATGCGCCCGCGATCATCCAGGGCCCGAACGGGATCTGGGTTTTGCGGTCGGCACGACGGATGAGCATGAGGGCGAGGCCGAAGACCCCGCCGAAGACGAAGGCGGCGAACGCGCCGACCAGGAGGTTGCCCCACCCGAGGAACCCCAGGTAGAGCCCGAGCACGGCAGACAGCTTCACGTCGCCCATGCCCATCCCGCGCCCGCCCGAGAACAGGGCGAGCAAGAAGTAGAGGGCGAACAGTGCGGCGCCACCGACGCCGGCGCCGATCAGAGCACCCGTGTCGCCGCGTACCAGCGCCGCGACCCCGAGCAGCAGGATGCCGGCGAGCAGCGACGGCAGGACGATGACGTTGGGCAGACGCTTGGTATCGAGGTCGATCAGGGCCAGCGCGATCGAGACCGCGGTCAGCACCAGGAACGCGACCAGCTCGATCGCGGCGCCCACGGCATCCGGAACCGTCGTCGCGGCGACGAGGCCAGGCCCGAAGCGGGCCGTCACCAGCAGGAAGGCGATCGCGGTGCCCGCCTCGACCAACGGGTAGCGGGCCGAGATCGGCTCACTGCAGCCGCGGCATTTGCCGCGTAGCAGCAGCCACGAGATGACCGGGATGTTGTCGCGCTTACGGATCGCGGTGCCGCACTTCGGGCAGGCGGAGTCGGGCGTCAGCGAGCGGCCCGCCGGGACGCGGTACACGACCACGTTCAGGAAGGATCCGATCGCGAGCCCGAGCAGGCCGGCGAAGATCAGCAGCATCGCGAGTCCGGCGGTCATGGCCCGGTGGCTCCGCTCGGCTTGAAGGCGGCAGGGACCGACGCGAACTGCGTCACGCCGTACGTGGTCGACACCGGGGTCAGGAACTTCGGCGGCGCCGTGTTACGGAAACGGGTGTCGTACTGGTAGTCCTTCGCGTACCCGGTGACCGGGGTGGCGCCGCTGGATGTCGCGACCGTTCCACGGAACTTCTGAGCGATCGCGCCGAACACGGTGAGCGTGCCGCGGTTCGGTGTCACGTCGAAGTTCTGCACCTGGAACGTGTGACCGACCGAAAGCAGTGCGGCGTCGATCTCGCGGTTCAGAGGGGGAAGCAGTGCCGCGTTCGTGGAGCTACGCGGGTTGTAGACCAGGATGGCGTTCTGGCCGACGAGGCCCAGCATGTCGGCCTGCTTGTCGTTGTACAGAAGGTCACCGGTGACGTAGATGAAGTTCTCTGCGGCGAGCGTCGTCTGACCCTTGAGTGTGCCCTTGACGTACAGGTCACCTCCGCGGCAGTCGTAGTGCACGAGGCTCGACGCCCCGGTCGGGGTGACCTCGTTGGTCATCGGGTACTGCTGCACGACCGTGTTCGTGGCGGTGTTCTTGAACGTCCAGCCGGCCGGGCGCGAACCCGAGGCAGCTGGGCAGGTGAACCCGTTGGGCAGGAAGCCGGCGGTGTTGGCGTTCGCGTCGGCGCTGGCATCGGCCGGTACCTTCTGCACGAAGACCAGGTTCAGGTCGAGGACCGGGATCGTCGCGCCGCCGGGGCTGCCGAGCTGGCCGGTGGCAGTTCCGGGCTGTCCGCACTGCGTCGGGTTGCTGGCGCCGGCCGGAGTCGCCGCGATGTTGGTCTTCTTGGTCCACGGCGAGATGACGTTCATGGTGCCGTTGTTGATCAGGGTGATGACGGTCGGGCCCGTGTACAGGCAACCGGGACGCGGGACGTCGGTCGACGTCAGGTCGTTGCGCGTCTCTTTCTTCATCTCGGTGTTGGTCGGCGGCATGTCGATCGTGGGCTGGAAGGTCGGACCTGTGCCGACCTGGAAGTCGGCGTTCGAGCAGCCCGAGGGCTTGACGTAGATCGGAGTCGAGGTGCTCGAGGTGAGGACCGGGCCCTCGAAGGTCGAGCCGCAGATGCGCATGCCGTCGTTGCTGCGCACCGGGCCGTGGAAGTCGTCGAACGCACCGAACTGCGGCTGACCGCATGCTGCCGGACGGGTCAGCGACGCGTAGACGTACCGCGCGCACACGGTGTCACCCGTGGATGAGTCGATCGCGGTGGTGCTGCCCGAGTACGACGGGTCCTGGGTCTCGTAGTTCGTGAAGTAGAGGTAGTCGATGAACCCCTCCTGCTTCAGGTCCGCGACGATGCTGCGGGTCACGTCGCCGACGCGGCCCGTCGAGCGCAGGTGCAGCACGCCCTTGTCTTGGTACTCGCTGTTGTCGATCTCGTATCGGAACGATGCGATGCTCGGGCCGACCGCGTCGGGTCCCGAGATGACGCTCGCCCAGGTGCCCGCGGTGCCGATGTCGAAGGCCGGGTTCGCGTTCGCGCCGGTCGGCAGCGTGACGAGCGTGGCAGCGCCAGTGTCGATGGTGAATTGGGCGGCCGGGTTGCCGTACTTCTGGTAGGTGGCGTCGTTGGCGAGACGGCTCTGGTACTCCTCGACCCCGGCATAGGCGGCCGCGAGGGCGCCGTTCCAGTCCTCGTCGTTGTTCGTTTTCACCAGCGAGCTCGTGGCGACCGACATCGCGGTCGAGATGAGGACCAGCATGACCATGCCCATGCCGATCACGACGGGCAGGGCGATGCCGCGGTCGTCGGAGCGCAGGCTACGGGCGAGGCGGAGGAGGGAACTCATGTGCCGGTGTCCAATCCGATATTGCGAAGCACCACGGTGTTTGTCACGACCGATACGCGTGAACCGGGCGCCGTGGGAAGCACGCGCACGGTCACCACGATCGAGGCGACCAGGGCCCGCTGGGTGTCCGTGAGGTTGCCCGACATCGGGATGATCACGCCGTTGACGTCTCTGTAGGTGAAGAGCTGCTCGGCCGCCGTGTAGGCGATGTCATTGCCGATCACACGGAACGGGGTGCAGGTGGTGAAGTTGGAGTAGTACGAGCCGCTCAGCGTGCCGGTGCACCGGGTCTCGGTGATGCGGGCATTGGCGCTGTCGTACGAAAAAGTGACTTTCGTCGGAGCCGGCACTGTCGGGCTCGTGTTCGAGAGCGAATAGACGATCAGTGTGGTCTTGTTGCTACCGGCCTCGATCGCGAGCAACGGGGCGGGGTTGTTGAGCCGCGCCACGTTCGTCGCGACGCGGACGACCGACGTGATGCCGTTCGCCGCGTTCGTCGCGTTCTTGTTCGAGCCAGCGACCTGGTTGGAGGTGGTGGTCAGCTTCGCGACCTGCATGAACATCGTGCCCATCACGGCGAAGACGATGACGGTGAGGATGCCCGCGACCAGCAGCTCGGCCATCGAGAGGCCCGACTGATCGGTGCGGAGCCGCTTCAGCATGTTACGGATGGCGCGCATCAGTTCTTCACCCTCGGGTCGAGTGTCACGATGTTCGTCGTCGGGGCCACGTTCCCGTTGCCGAGGACGCCGGTCATGAGGGCGCCCGTAACGGGCACGAGACTGACGACTCCGTCGATGACCGTGAGCGTGGCGCTCGTGCCGACGGTGCTCTTGGAACCTACCGACCCACCCGTGTAGATGAGGAATGTCCCGTAGGGCAAGGCGATCGGCACCGTTGTGTTCTTGGTGTACCTAGTGCTGAACGTGTAGGTCTTGCCCGTCGCACATCCCGGGTTCCCCGCCGATGCCGCACCGGTCTGCATCACCGCGGTGATGTACGAGTTGCTGTTCGGGATCTTCACGTTGACGACGCCCATCGGCACCGGGATCGTGCCGCTGCCAGCGGTGGCGGCCACGGCGGGCGGGCGAATTCCGGCGCTCATGTCGAGCCCACCGGACGTGCTTGCCGTCCACTGTGACGGGTCGGTCGACTTGCAGACCGCCGGATCACCGGCGACTGTCTGGTAGCCACCCGTGAACGGATGAAGCTGAAGGGACGCCGGACTGGTGGTCACATACGGGTTGAGACCCCCGTAGAACGTCGTCTCGAGGTTCGACGGGATCGCGGCAGTTGCCTGGAGGGTCGACGTGGCCGCGTACTTCATCGTGAACGTGCCGGCGCTGTCGTACTGGAACCCGGCGGTGAAGGTCGATCCGGCCGGGATGTCCTGCTGGATGTACGACGGGATCGTCACCTGGTTGAAGTCGATGTATCCGGTCTTCTCGACCTCGATCTTGTACTTGCCGGGCGAGACTTTGAGGATGTAACTGCAGCCGTCGGAGTCCGTCGGATCGATGGTCTCGGTGATCGCGGCACCGCCGCCGCCCGACTCGGGCGTGACGCGAACGGTGACAGCCGAGCGGCCCGTGCCGTCGGCGCCGAGCACCGAGACGAGGATCGTGCCGTAGCTCGGGTCGTTGATGCGGGTACCGGGCGCAAGTGCGGCGTCGGCGCGAACGGGCGAGGCGAGGTACATGCCCGGCCAGGTGACGGAGACGTTGACGGCCTTGTACTGAAGGTTGCCGCCGCCCGAGCCACAGTTGCCGGTGGATCCCGTGGTGGAGACCCACGAGAGCTTGGTCGTGACGGTGTACACGACGCCGTCGACGGTGGGAGTCGAGACTTCGTCGCCGGCCCCGAATGTGTCGGTGTACGACTGGACTTTGTCGATCTGGGCGGCGGCCAGGTTCGCGGCGATCTCACGCGAGGTGGACTCGCGAGTCATGCGGGTGAGCGCGGCGATCGAGTAGGCCATGCCGACGGCGATGATCGCGAAGATCATCACGGCGACGATTACCTCGACCAGGCCGATGCCGTCGTTCGAGCGCAGCAGACGCTGCAGCTTCGAGACGGGACTCTTCGTGCTCACGACGGGCCTTTCGGGATCAGGATTCACTGCGGTGGTTCAGAGAGCGGGTGAACGGTGAAATACGGATGGGGGTTCCGAGAGGAACCCCCATCCGCAAGGCATGCTTACGGGCAGACGGTGTTCACGACGCCGCCGTTGGCGGAGACCGAGAACACGTGCGTGGTGATGCCCACGGCGTCGATGCAGAACGCCGACGACGTCGGGGTGGTCTTGAACGCGAGCG
>JBDTQN010000153.1:0-6270 GCA_039932215.1 Pseudolysinimonas sp.
CGGGCGATGACCCCGCGGCACAAGACGATGCCGGCGACGGCAGCTCGTGGTCGGTGGCGCACGCGACGTACCACGACTACTTGCGACGCATGTCAGATCTGCTCGAGTTCGACGATCTGGTGCTGATCGACGGCAACGGTCGCATCGTGTACACCGAGAACAAGGGCGTCGATCTCGGAGCCGACCTGGTCGATGGTCCCTACAGCTTCAGCAGTCTGGCCAACGCGTTCGATACGGCGATGTCGTCGAATCAGGGGCTCGACGTCGTCGTGTTCGACGATTTCGCGAGGTACACACCGGCGCTCGGCAAACCGGTCTCGTGGGTGGTCGCTCCCCTCGCCGGAGAGGGCGGCGCTGTCGGGGCGATTGCGGTACAACTGCCGATCGACCGCATCAACGAGGTGATGACCGGCGGCGGCAAGTGGCAAGACAGCGGGCTCGGCGAGACCGGCGAGGCCTACCTGGTCGGTAAAGACGTCGAAGCAGGCCCCACCATGCGCTCGCAGTCGCGGGAGCTGGTCGAAGACCCGTCGACGTACGCCGTCGCCGCCGTCGACGCCGGGCTCGATCAGACCGTCGCCGATCAGGCCGTCGCCACGGGCGAGACGCTGCTGCTGCAGCCCGTCGACACGGACGCGGCCCGCAACGGTCTCGATGGCGAGACCGACACCATCGTGGCCAAGAGCTACCTCGGCACGCAGACCATCGCGGCCTACGCACCGTTCCGCTCGCACGGGCTCAACTGGGCGATCATTGCCGAGATCGATGCCAACGAGGCCCTGGCGCCGGTCGATGAGTTCACCAAGCGACTCGCGCTGTCATCGGCGATCATCGTCGCGATCGTGTCGATCATCTCGGTGATCATCGCGGGGCTGGCGGTGCGTCCGTTGCGCCGGTTGCGGGATGCCGCGCGGCGCATCGCCGCAGGCGAGCAGGGCGTGCAGGTGGAGGCCGGCGAGAGCGACGAGCTGGCCGACGTGGCCGCGGCGTTCAACGACATGAGCCGCAGCCTCGAGCTGAAGGCGGCGCTCATCGACGAGCAGCGCGCCGAGAACGACCGGCTGCTGCGCACCCTCATGCCCGAAGCGGTCGCGAAGCGCTACAAAGAGGGCGCCCGCACCGTCGTTGAAGACCATCAGGAGGTGACGGTGCTCTTCGCCGACATCGTCGGGTTCGAAGAGTACGGGCGCGGGATGACGAGCGACAAGGCGCTCGACATCTTGAACGACATCTTCCGCGCGTTCGATGAGGCCGCCGAGGCGCTCGGCATCGAGCGCGTGCGCACCACCCGCCAGGGATATCTGGCGAGTTGCGGCCTCAGCGTCCCGCGCGTCGACCACGCCCGGCGTGCCGTGGAGTTCGCCATTGAAATGCAGCGCATCGTCGAGCGGTTCGGTGCGCAGAAGGGTGCCGATCTCTCGATCCGCGTCGGACTCGACACCGGGACCGTCACCAGCGGACTGGTCGGCCGCTCACACGTGGTCTACGACCTGTGGGGCGACGCGGTGAGTCTGGCCTTCCGGCTGCAGGGGGGCGCGAACGAGGCGGGCATCTTCTTGACCCAGCGCGTCGTCGACAAGCTGCCCGACACTCTCCCGTACATGGACTCGGGCGTCGTCGAGACGTCGGGCGGATTCCAGCGCGTGTGGCGCATCGACCCGAAGGTCGTCGAGCCGCAGTGATTACCGACATCATCGGAGAGTCCTGGTTCTGGCCCGCGCTCGGGGTGATCATCGGCTTGCCGGTCGTGCTGCTGGTGCTCGGCGAGGTGCACACGGCGATGCTGCGCAACGGCACGCCGGGAACGACGATGGTCGTGCTGGCGCGCAACGTGCTCGCGCCGCTCGCCGCCGTGATCGTGCTGTTCACGCAGATCCCGCAGGCCGAGGTCGACGGGTTCACCTGGGCCAAGGTCGCGGGCACGGCGTTCGGGCTCGTGATCGTGGTGATCTTGCTGAGCGGGCTGAACCTGGCGATCTTCGTCACGGCGAAGCAGGGCACGTGGCGCAGCCGGTTCCCCTCGATCATCGTCGACATCGCACGGGTGCTGATCGTGGGCATCAGCCTGGCGGTGCTGTTCGGCGCGATCTGGGGTGCCGACATCGGGGGCCTCTTCACCGCGCTCGGGATCGGCTCGATCGTCATCGGCCTGGCCCTGCAGAACGCTGTCGGGGGAATCCTGTCGGGGTTGTTCCTGCTGTTCGAGCAGCCGTTCGAGATCGGCGAGTACATCGTCACCTCGGCCGGCAAGGGTCGCGTGGTGACCATGAACTGGCGCGCAACGCACCTCGATACCGCGAACGGCATCCTGGTCATTCCCAACGCGACGCTCGCCGGGGACACATTCAAGAACCTGTCGCGGGCGTCGTCGCCGTATGAGGCGTCGGACGTGTTCCGGTTCGCAACGGATGACCCGCCGCACCGGGTGATCGAGGTGATGGTCGAGGTGGCATTGGGGCTGCCGGAGCGGCACCCCGACGAGACGCCGTACGCGATCCCGCTCGACAAGGCCAAGTTCGAGATCAACATCGCACTGACCAGCCCTGCAAAGCAGTACATGACCCTGGCGCTGTTCCGCACCCGCCTCTGGTACGCGGCGCGTCGCGCCGGCCTGCACCTCGACCGCGATCTCACCGACAACTACGCGACACCCGAGCGCGCGCGCCGCAACCTGCTTCGGCTCGCGCCGCGGTTCCAGCTCTCGTCACAAGAGGCTGAGGGGATGCTCGAGTCGGTGCGGCTGGAGCGGTTCGGCGAGGGTGAGGTCGTGCAGCGGGCGGGCGACATCCCCGACGGTGTGCGCGTGATCATCGACGGCGTGGTCGAGTTGCAAGTGCCTGCCGCGCAGGGCGCGATCGTGCCGGTGCTGCAGCTGAAGCGCGACGACCTGATCGGCCTGACCGCTCTCACGCGTCAGGCGGTCGGCGCGGTCGGCACCGCGCTGACCGACGTCGCCGTGCTCTACATCCCGGTCGCGATCGTGGATGCGCTGGTCAAGACCCGTCCGAGCCTGGCGCGCGACATCGGATCGGCGATCGACCACCGGCAAGACATGGGAGAGAAGGCGCTGTCGTCGTACGGCGAGCCGAGGCAGCTCGACTCTCTGGTCATCGCGTGATCGCGAGGACCCCGCTCGGTATCGCGCTCACCGCGATGATCGTGCTGTCGATCATCGCGATCTTCGTCGTCCCGAAGCCGTATCAATGGGTCGCCCTCGTGGTGGCAATCCTGCTGATCGCGGCCAACTATCTCCGCGTATTCCGGACTCTCCGGGACGAGCGCCGTCGGGTCGATGCTGTCCTCGCTGCGCACCCGGGTGAGACAGCGATCGGCACCGGTCTGGTCACGCTCGATGGCGTCTCTCCCGCCGACCGTTCTCGGGTCGTCGCGGTCATCGCCGACCGCAGCGGGCTGAGCTTCCGGGACGGCTCTGACACCGAGGTCGCCCACGTGGCCGCAGAGCGCATCCTTGCGATCGAGCTCGGTCCGCTCGCACCGCGGAGACCGAGGCCCGCCATCGTGACGCTCGTCGACGGGCCCCCGCTGTCGTTCTGGGTCGGCTCGACCGAGGACAAGCAAGCCGAAGCTGTTGTGCGACTTCGGGCAGCGCTCGCGTCCGACCGGCACAACCCCCTCTGACGCAATCAAGTTGCGCCTCAATTGAGGCGGAACTCACGCGCTCGCGGAAGGTTCATCGCGCCCGGATAGGCTCGACTCCGTGGCGACGACAGCGAAGCGCACCGCATCACGGCTGCAGGTCGGGTTCGGCCTCATCAGCGTCAGCGTGCTGATCGCCGCGGTCGGCTACGTGGTTGCGGTTCTGAGCACCGAGATCGTCGCCGTCCGGATCGTCATCCTGGTGCTCTTCGCCGCGTTCATCGCGGCGCTGTGGGGTGCGGCCGTGCAGAACGGACGCCTCGAGCGGCAGACTCGCGACCGGCTCCGCGCCGAGCATCCCGGAGCGCTCGTCGAACGGGTGCGCCTCTGGTCGCTGCCGAACGGGCCGGTCGACCGCGACATCCCGATGCACTTCATCGTCGCCGACGCGAGCGAGATCACCTTCGAAGAGGTCGACCAGACCGTGCTGCTGCGCATCCCGGTGGCAGACGTCGGGTACCTCGACCTCGTCACCGCCCAGCACGACCGGGCGAAAGACAAGGCGGTGACCCTGATCTATGGCGACGAGCAGCACACGGTGCAGTTCTTCACCCTCACCTTTGCGAGCAACGACCGGCTGCGCGATCGGGTGCGCACTGCGATCGGCTGGACCGCCCAGAGCACCCCGTAATCGCGCCCCCTCGCCGGTAGGCTCGACAGCATGAAATACGCCGAGACCGTGCTCGACCTCGTGGGCGACACGCCCCTGGTGAAGCTCAACTCGGTGACCGAGGGTGTCACCGCCACCGTGCTGGCGAAGATCGAATTCGTGAACCCGGGCGGGTCGAGCAAAGACCGCATCGCATCCCGCATCATCGATGCCGCCGAACGCGAGGGCAAGCTGAAACCCGGCGGCACCATCGTCGAGCCGACCAGCGGCAACACCGGCATCGGCCTGGCGCTCGTCGCCCAGCAGCGCGGGTACCGCTGCGTGTTCGTCTGCCCCGACAAGGTCAGCGAAGACAAGATCAACACCCTGCGGGCGTACGGCGCCGAAGTCGTCGTCTGTCCCACCAACGTGTCGCCCGAGAGCCCCGACTCGTACTACCAGACCAGCGACCGGCTGGCGCGCGAGATCCCGGGAGCCTTCAAGCCCGACCAGTATTCCAACCCGATGGGTCCGCTCGCGCACTACGAGACCACGGGTCCCGAGATCTGGCGCGACACCGACGGCAAGGTCACGCACTTCGTCGCCGGGGTCGGTACCGGGGGCACGATCTCAGGCGTCGGCAAGTACCTCAAAGAGCAGAACCCTGATGTCGTGATCATCGGCGCCGACCCCGAGGGTTCCGTCTACTCCGGCGGCACCGGGCGTCCGTACCTGGTCGAAGGGGTCGGCGAAGACTTCTGGCCCACCGCCTACGACGGCTCCGTCGTCGACCGCATCATCGCCAGCTCCGACGCCGAGTCGTTCGATTACACCCGCCGGATGGCGCGCGAAGAGGGCCTGCTGGTCGGGGGTTCCAGCGGACTCGCCATCGCATCCGGGCTCAAGGCCGCACGCGAACTCGGGCCCGATGACGTCATGGTGATCCTGCTGCCCGACGGCGGTCGCGGCTACCTGGGCAAGGTGTTCAGCGACAAATGGATGCGCTCATACGGTTTCATGCCGGCCAGCGAAGACCGCACGGTCGCCGACATCATCGGCAGCAAAGACGGTTCGCTGCCCGAGCTCGTGCACGCGCACCCCGGCGACACCGTGCGCGAGGTGATGGACATCCTGAAAGAGTTCGACATCTCGCAGGTGCCCGTGCTGTCGGCCGAGCCGCCCGTCGTGATGGGCGAAGTGGTCGGGTCGCTCGACGAACGCGGACTGCTCGAGCACGTGTTCACCGGGCGCGCGAAGCTGACCGACAGCGTCGCGGCCCTCATCGCCCCGACCTTCCCGCTCATCGGCATGCACCAATCCGTGCAGGACGCACGCGAGGCCCTCGCGACCGCCGACGCCCTCCTGGTCACGAGCGACGGCAAGCCCGCCGCCGTCGTCACCCGGCACGACCTGCTGACGTTCCTCAGCTCGTAGTACAGAAAGCACCCATGACCCAGGACTTCTCCACCCGTGCCATCCGCACGGGGCAGGCCTTCGATCCGACGACCGGCGCGGTCATCCCGCCCGTCTACTTCACGACCACGTTCGTGCAAGACGGCATCGGCGGCTTCCGCAACGGCTACGAATACGCACGCGGCGGCAACCCGACCCGCACGGCGCTGCAAGAGCTGCTCGCCGGGCTCGAGGGGGGCGACCGCGGCTTCAGCTTCGCGTCGGGCCTCGCCGCCGAAGACACCCTGCTGCGCGCCATCCTGTCGCCCGGCGATCACGTGCTGATGGGCAACGACGTGTACGGCGGGTCGCACCGGCTCGTGTCGCGGGCGTTCATCCCGTGGGGCATCTCGCTGTCGACCGTCGAGATGGTCGACCTGGATGCCGTGCGGGCCGCCATCCGCCCGGACGCCACCAAGGTGGTTTGGCTCGAGACCCCGTCGAACCCGCTGATGAAGATCACCGACATCGCCGCGGTGGCCGAGATCGCGCACGAGGTCGGCGCGATCGTCGTCGTCGACAACACCTTCGCGTCGCCGTACCTGCAGCAGCCGCTGGCGCTCGGCGCCGAC
>JBDTQN010000154.1:0-6270 GCA_039932215.1 Pseudolysinimonas sp.
GGCGACGTACTACCGCAACGGCGGCATCCTGCAATACGTGCTCAGAAGCCTCGTCTAAAGTCAGACCCCATGAGGGGCTGGGAATGAGTGACGGCGATCGCGCGCGCGCGACGACGCCGCCGCGGCTCGCGATGATCATCGCGGCGACCCTTCTCGGCGGCATGATCGCGGCAGTCGGGGTCGTCGGGGCGAACGCACTCGAGCCGAGGCTCACCCTGGCCGCCGAGACGGCGTTGGGTCAGGCGGGCATCACCGGGGTCGACGTGCGGTTCGACGGTCGCGAGGCCTTCCTCACCTCGGCCGGCGCGACTCCGGCGCAGCTCGTCGAGGCCGAGAGCGTCGTCGAAAGTGTCGAGGGCGTCCGCTGGGCGACCGTCGCGCAGGCCGCGCCTTCCGCCCCGGCGCCGACTATTGGCGTGCTTGAAGATGCCGACGGCAACGTGACCGTGAGCGGGACCGCGGGGACCGCCGCCGAGGCATCCGCGATCCAGGACGCTGCCCAGTCCTCGTTCGGACCGGGGACGATCGCCGAGATTACCGTCACCGACGGGGTCGCCGTGCCGTCGTGGTCCGGATCGGAGGCCGAGCTGTTCGCCGCGCTCGTGCAGGTCGACCACCTCGACTTCATGCTCGACACCGACGGTGCGACTCTCGCGGGGGACGCGGCCGACCCGGTGGCGGTGACCGCACAGGTCGAGGCGGCACTGGATCCGATCCCCCTCGTCTCGACACTGGTCCAGGCCGGCCCCTCTCCGGATGAGGCTGCCGTGATCAACACCACCGTCATCCGCTTCGTGGCCGACAGCGTCACACTCGACGCGACAGCTCGTCAGCAGGTCGCCGACCTGGCCGACGCGCTTCGCCGATTCCCGACGGTCGGCGTCGAGCTGACGGGTCATATCGCGATCCCGGTAGGCACCGAGGCCGATGCCGTGGCGTTCAGCCGCCAGCGTGCACAGGCCGTCGCAGACGCCCTCGTGACCGACGGCATCGCCGCCGACCGCATCGCGATCGAGGGAGCGGGCTCGTCCCGGCCGGTCGGCGACAATGCAACGGCCGACGGCGCCGCTGCCAACCGACGCGTTACGGTTCTGATCATGGAGGGCAGCTGATGTCGTGGTACACGGCGGGCGAGATCGTCGTCTGGCTGCTTCTCGCGGCCGTGCTCGGCGCTGTGCTCGGCTGGCTGCTGCGCGGCATCCTCCGCCCTCCGCGGCCCCGCACCGGCCCGACCCCCGTCGTGATCGCCGATGAGGTGCCGCGCACACGGGTCGACGAGATCGATACGGGGGCCTCGGGGACGTTCGCGCTGCCGGTCACCGACGATTCCGTGTTCGCCCCCACCGCGAAAGACCGGGTCACCGAGGTCGCGACGCGCACCGCCGGGGGACTGACGCCGCCTCATGACGACCTGGTCCGCATCCACGGTATCGGTCCCAAGATCGCCACCCTGCTGGTCTCGATGGGGATCACCAGCTTCCGGCAGGTGGCGCGTTTCACCGCAGAAGACGTGGCGACGGTGAACGAAGCGCTCGACGTCTTCCCGGGTCGCATCGAGCGCGACGACTGGATGGGCAGCGCGCGTGAACTGCACCGCGAGGTCTACGGCTCGGACCCAGTCGCCTGAACTATTCTGGAGACATGTCGTTGCTCGAGGGGATTCACGGTCCACGCGACCTCGACGGGCTCTCCCGCGAGCAACTGACCGAGCTCGCCATCGAGATCCGTCGCTTCCTCGTCGAAGAGGTTTCGAAGACCGGCGGTCACCTCGGCCCGAACCTCGGCGTCGTCGAGCTCACGATGGCCATCCATCGGGTCTTCGACTCGCCGCGTGACGCGATCGTCTACGACACCGGTCACCAGAGCTACGTGCACAAGCTGCTCACCGGCCGGCACGACTTCAGCCGCCTCCGAATGAAGGGCGGCCTCGCCGGTTACCCGCAGCGGTCCGAGTCAGAGCACGACATCGTCGAGAGTTCGCACGCGTCGAGTTCGCTGAGCTGGGCAGACGGCATCTCGCGTGCGTTCGCGATGACCGGCCAGTCTGATCGCTTCGTCGTGGCGGTCGTCGGTGACGGCGCGCTGACCGGTGGCATGACCTGGGAGGCGCTGAACAACATCAGCGACGACAACAGGCGCCGACTGGTCATCGTGGTCAATGACAACGGCCGCTCATACGCGCCGACGATCGGTGGCATGGCTCGGTTCCTCAACACCGTGCGCACGCGCCGCGCGTATCTGAACCTGCACCGCACGAGCGAGCGACTGTTCTCGAAGTTCGGCGCTCCCGGGCGCGCCCTGTACCGCGGTACCCGCGGCGCGGTCCACGGGTTCCTGGCTCGTTTCTCGAATAACGAGGCGCTCTACTCGAACCTCGACATCAAGTACATCGGCCCGGTCCACGGGCACGACCTCCCGGCGATCGAAGAGACCCTGAGGCAGGCGAAAGATCTCGGGCGACCGGTGATCGTGCACGTGATCACCGAGAAGGGCCACGGGTTCGAGCCTGCGGTGGCCGACGTCGCCGACCAGTTCCATGCCGTCGGTCAGATCGATCCCGAGACCGGCGAGCCCGTCGAGCAGGCGTCGCGCCCGTCGTGGACGAGTGTCTTCGCCGACGAGATCGTCGAACTCGCCGATCGCAATCCCCGGCTCGTCGGCATCACGGCCGCCATGCTGCGACCGACAGGTCTGCACCGCTTCGCCGAGAAGCATCCCGATCGGGTCTTCGACGTCGGAATCGCCGAACAGCACGCGGTGACGAGCGCCGCGGGCCTCGCCTTCGGTGGGCTGCACCCGGTCGTCGCGCTGTACGCGACGTTCGTGAACCGCGCATTCGACCAGGTGCTGATGGATGTCGCGCTGCACCGCGCGGGCGTCACCTTCGTGCTCGACCGGGCAGGCGTCACCGGACCGGACGGGCCCAGCCATCACGGCATGTGGGACCTGGCGATCCTGCAGGTCGTCCCCAACATCCGCCTGGCGGCACCGCGTGATGCGACCCGGCTGCGTGAAGAACTCGGCGAGGCGGTCGCGGTCGAAGATGCGCCCACCGTGCTGCGGTTCTCGAAGGGCAGCGTCGGCACCGAGTTCGACGCCGAGCGACGCACGGCGGATGGTGTCGACGTGCTGCGCGAGGCGGCGCACCGCGACGTGTTGATCGTGACCGTAGGGCCGATGGCGAAACTCGGTCTGCAGGTGGCGGAGCGGCTCGCAGCGCAGGGGATCGGCGCGACCGTGGTCGACCCGCGCTGGGTGGTGCCCGTGCCGACCAGCATCGTAGAGATGGCGCGCGACTACCGGCTGGTAGTGACCATCGAAGACGGCGTGCGCGTGGGTGGCGTCGGCACACGCATCCGCCAAGACCTTCGGGCGGCCGGGGTCGACACGCCCGTCGACGAGCTCGGACTCCCTGACCGGTTCCTCGAGCACGGTGATCGCGAATCGATCCTCGCCGACGTCGGCCTCACCGATCAGCGCATCGCTCGCGACATCGTCTCGCAGGTACTCGGCACCGAGGGCACCCGTATCCCGGTCGCCCGGCCGCTGCCGCTCGAGCTGGGGATGCACGCCGATGTCGATGTCGACGCCGGTGTCGAGGACGTTTCGTGAGGCGCTGCATCGCGTAGATGCGCACGATTTGACTTCGAGTGCACTCGAAGTCGTACCGTCGACCCATGACCATCACGGATTCACCGGCGGCGGCGCTGAGCATCTCCGACGTCGCGGCCGATACGGGGTTGACCACGTCGACCCTGCGCTATTACGAACAGGCGGGCCTGCTGCGCGGGCAGATCGACCGGGCGTCGAGCAGTCACCGGCGCTACACCGACGACGACGTGCGCTGGGTCGTGTTCATCACCAAGCTGCGATCGACGGGCATGCCGATCCGCGACATCCGGCGCTACACCGAGCTCGCACGCGAGGGCGACCACACGACCCCCGCACGGCTCGCGCTTCTCGTCTCCCATCGGGAGCGTGTGCAGGCGCAACTCGCCGACATGCAGCGCAGCCTCGAGACCATCGACTTCAAGATCGCCACCTACGAAAGGTTCACCACCCGATGAAACACACCATGCTCGGATCCCTCGACGTCTCACGCCTCGGCCTCGGCACGATGGGCATGTCGGCCTTTTACACCGGCGCGGGCACAGACGACGCAGAGTCGATCCGCACGATCCGCCGTGCGCTCGAGCTCGGGGTCACCTTCTTCGACACGGCTGAGATCTACGGCCCGTACATCAACGAAGAGTTGCTCGGACGCGCACTCGGCACCGATCGCGAGAACGTCGTCGTCGCCACCAAGTTCGGCACGCTCCTGCATCGCGGCGACGGCAGCCGTGGATTGGACGGCTCGGCCGAGAACGTGCGGTTGTCGGTCGAGGGGTCGCTGTCGCGCCTCGGAACCGACTACATCGACCTGTACTACCAGCACCGGATGGATCCCGGCACACCGATCGAAGAGACGGCGGGCGTGCTGGCCGAACTGATCGCCGAGGGCAAGGTGCGCCACTACGGGCTGTCAGAGGCCGCGCCCGAGACCATCCGCCGGGCACACGCCGTGCATCCGGTGACGGCGCTGCAGACCGAGTATTCGCTGTGGTCACGCGATCCGGAGCGCGAGCTGCTGCCGCTGCTGCGCGAACTGGGCATAGGGTTTGTGCCGTACTCGCCGCTCGGTCGTGGTTTCCTCACGGGAGCGATCCGGTCGGTCGACGTGCTGGCAGACGATGACTTCCGCCGCAGCAATCCGCGGTTCGAGAATCTCGACGCCAACCTCGCCATCGTGGATGCCGTGGAGGCCGTCGCGGTCGAGGCCGGCGCGACGCCCGCGCAGGTCGCGCTCGCGTGGATCCTCGCGCAGGGCGAAGGCATCGCACCGATCCCGGGCACGAAGCGGGTCGAGCGCCTCGACGAGAACGTGGGCGCGGATGCCGTGGAGCTGTCCGCGGACCAGCTTGCGACCCTGGGCGCGCTGGCCCCCGCCGTCGGAGACCGCTACGCGGACATGTCGCCTCTGAACCGCTGATCGAGCCCGGCTCGGAATACTGCCGCCGCCCTTCGACTTGCATTGTCGGAGGGCAGCGGTACGATATGTGGACAGTGTTCACAATGACGAACGAAGCGGACGATAGATGACTTTGAACACCACCACGGCCACCGGCTCGATCATGACCGAAGACGCTGTCGCTCGGCGCAATCGCACGGCTCTGATCCTGCTGCTCGCCGCCGTCTTCGTGGTCTTCCTCAACGAGACCATGATGAACGTGGCGCTGCCCAAGATCCAAGAGGCGCTGCGCATCGACGCGACCCAGGGTCAGTGGCTCACGACCGCGTTCGCCCTCACGATGGCTGTTGTCATCCCGACCACCGGCTGGCTGCTTCAGCGCCTCAACACCCGCCCGGTGTTCATCCTGGCGATGGTGACCTTCAGCATCGGCACGCTCATCGCCGCGCTTTCGCCGGTGTTCGAGGTACTGATCATCGGCCGCGTGGTGCAGGCGACCGGTACCGCGATCATGATGCCGCTGATGATGACGACCGTGATGACGATCGTCGCGCCGCAAGATCGCGGCCGCATCATGGGCCGCATCTCGGTCGTCATGTCGGTCGCCCCGGCGGTCGGCCCGACGGTATCCGGCGCGCTCCTGCAAGTTCTGCCGTGGCAGGGGCTGTTCTGGGTCATGCTCCCGATCTCCCTGATCATGCTGGGGATCGGCATCCGCTACGTGCCCAACGTGACTGAGACGCGCAAGGCGCCTCTTGACGTGCTCTCGGTGGTGCTTTCGGCACTCGCGTTCTCGTCGCTCGTCTACGGACTCAGCACGATCGGCACGGCGGCTCTCGGCACCGCGCCGGTCGCCCCGTGGCTGCCCATCGCGATCGGTGCGGTTCTGCTGGCCGTCTTCATCTGGCGCCAGATCCGACTGCAGCGCACCGACTCGGCTCTGCTCGACCTGCGAACCTTCCAGTCGCGCAACTTCACCTTCTCGGTGACTCTGCTGGCGGTCGCGATGCTGGCGATGTTCGGCGTGATCATCCTCGTGCCGCAGTTCGCCCGTTACACGCTCGGGCTCGATGTGCTCTGGGTCGGTGCGATCCTGCTCCCCGGCAGTCTGCTCATGGGGCTCCTCGGCCCGCTGATCGGCCGGCTCTACGACAAGTTCGGGCCGCGGCCACTGATCATCCCCGGGTCGATCGCCGTCTCCGCGGCACTCTGGACGTTCGCCCTGACCCTCGGCGAGGGCTCGTCGTGGCTCATCCTGCTCG
>JBDTQN010000155.1:0-6255 GCA_039932215.1 Pseudolysinimonas sp.
TAGTGTCCACACGTGCCGAGTCTGCTGAGCCGCCTAGTCCCGCTGTACTTTCGGGCCACCCGTGCGAACCGCATCTACGTCAGCACCGAGGCCGCCGATCGTCACGTCGAGAAGCGCCGCCGCCAGCAGCCCGTGGCCACGGCGCCGCGTCGCATCCGCCGCGAGTTCGACGTCACCACCGACACCTCGCGCGGCTGGCCGGTCGCCACCGTCACCCCGCGCGCCGCGAACGGCCGCGCCGTCGTCTACGTGCACGGAGGCGCCTGGGTCAACGACATCGTCCGCCCGCACTGGCAGCTGATCGGCGAGATCGCCCGAGCCGGCACCACCGTCGTCGTACCTCTTTACCCGCTCGTTCCTTTCGGTACGGCAAAACAGGTCGTGGATGCCGTGGTCGGCCTGGTCGCCGACTCCGACATCCCGACATCGCTGGCCGGCGATTCGGCCGGCGGCCAGATCGCGCTCTCGGCTGCGCTGGTGCTGCGCGATCGCGGGCACGTCGTTCCGATGACTGTGCTCATCGCGCCCGCGCTCGACCTGGCCATGCGCAACCCCGAGATGGACGTGGTGCAACCGACCGACCCGTGGATCGCGAAACCCGGCACCCGCGTCTTCGTCGAGTGGTGGCGGGGTGAGCTGCCGGTCCTCGATCCGCGTGTCAGCCCGATCGAGGGCGAACTCGCCGGGCTGGGACCGCTGCTGATCTTCAGCGGCACCCGCGACATCCTGAACCCGGATGCGCGGCTGCAGGCCGATCGCGCGCGCACCGCCGGCGTCGAGGTCGAGTACCACCAGGGCGAGGGGCTGGTGCACGTGTACCCGCTGACGCCGACGCGCGAGGGGCGCGACGCCCGTCGGCGGATCGTCAGTGGGCTGTCCGCTTAAGCTGGCACCATGTCGAACCCCGCAGGCACCTGGAATGTCAACGTCGCCACCCCCTTCGGCGACCAGAGTCTGGCGATCGACCTCGTCGTCGACGGCGAGAAGGTGTCGGGCGCCGCGAAGCACGACGCGGGCACGTTCCCGTTCGAGGGCGGAACCTACCGCGACGACGAGGTCGTCTTCGAAGTCAGCCTCGAAGCGCCGGTGAAGATCGACCTGAAGGTCACGATCAAGGCAGACGGCGACACGATCGAGGGCGAGGCGGAGTCCGGCCTGATGCCGTCGTTCAAGGTCACGGGCACCCGCGCCGGCTAGGCGACGTAGACCTTGCGCAGCGTCTCGTGCACGGTCCACGTGGTGCGCATGCCGGCCTCGAGCCTGACGACGGATCCCGGCGCAAGCTCCACCACATCCTGACCGTTCTCGAATTCGACCGTGGCGCGGCCGGCGATCACGACGAACACCTCGTCGATCTCGGTGTCGGTCGCCGTGCCCGGAGTCATCTCCCACACACCGATCTCGACGCCGTCGCTGTCGTCGAGCACCACCGTGCCGACGATCGGCGAACCGGCGACGACCTGGTCGGCCGCGATCGGTCCGTGGGCGAGCGCGACGGTCAGCGCCTCGGCCAGTACCCCGGCATCCAGTCTCACGAGTCGAACCCCAGCCCCACCGCATCCAGTGCCTTGAGCAGGATGTTGCGGCGGCCTTCGCGATGGTCGGCCTGGTTCAGAGACCACCGGGTCGCGTTGATGCCGAGTGCGGCCGCCGGCTCGGGCGGGAACGGGAGCGGACGTTCGCGCACCATCCGTAGCTCGGTGCGTTCGGTCTTCTCGCCGGCGAGCAGGTCGAGCATCACGTCGCCTGCGAAGCGCGTGGCCGCGACTCCGAGCCCGGTGAAGCCCGCGGCATAAGCGACGCGGCCCTTGCGCGCGGTGCCGTAGAACGCGCAGAAGCGGGTGCTGGTGTCGATCGCGCCCGCCCAGCGGTGCGAGAACCGCAGCCCCTCGAGCTGCGGGAACGTCGTGAAGAAATGCCCCGCCAGCTTCGCGTACGTGTCGGGACGGTTCTCGTAGGCCGCGTTCACGCGCCGGCCGTAGTGGTAGACGGCGTCGTAGCCGCCGAACAGGATGCGGTTGTCGGCCGACAGCCGGTAGTAGTGGAACTGGTTCGCCAGATCAGCCAGCCCCTGGCGGTTGGTCCAGCCGATCTCGGCGAGCTGCGCGCTCGTGAGCGGCTCGGTCATCAGCACGTAGTCGTACACAGGGACGGTCATCAGCCGGTTGCGTTTGAGAAGCGACGGAAACACGTTGGTGGCGAGGGCGACGCGGGCCGCGCGCACCTGACCGGCCGCCGTCTGAACCGAAACAGTGGATGCCGCGTCGGCCAGCGCGCGCACGGGCGAGTTCTCGAAGATGATCACCCCGCGCTCGCGGGCGACCCGCGCGAGCTCGTTGGCGAGCTTCGCCGGATGTACGAGTGCGGTCGAGCGCTTGTCCCAACTGCCGGCGAGGTAGGTGGGGGAATTCACCTGCGCGCGCACCTGGTCGGTGTCGAGAAAGTCGTCGTCCTTGTCGAGCCACTCGACCTCGTGCGGCTCGATCGCCACGCTCAGCGTGCCGGTGCGCTCGAAGTCGCAGCGCAGCTTCTCGCGGGCAACGGTCGCCTCGATGTCGTCGAGGTTCTGCATGCCGAGTGCGTCGAGGTGCTCGAGTTCTTCGGGCCAGCGGCGCTTACCGTTCTCTTCCCCATGGGTGAGGCTCGCCTCGACGAAGCCGCCATTGCGACCGGATGCCGCCCACCCGACCCGGCGCGCCTCGATGACGACGACCCGCGCATCCGGATCTCGGTCTTTCGCGCGCAGGGCCGTCCAGAGGCCGGTGTAGCCGCCGCCGACGATCGCCAGGTCGGCCTCGACGGTGCCCTCGAGTTTGGGGAAGCGCTCGCCCGGGGCGTCGTCGATCCAGAACGTTGCGTCGCGGGTGTCGGCGAGTGCGGCTTCAACATGCGCGGCGCTGGGGCGGTGGCGTTCGAAGGCTGTCGTGGGCATGGGTTCATCCTGGCGTGGGCGGTCGGGGCATTTCCACAGTATCGAACATACATTCGAATGTCTGCTATGCTTTTCCACAACGGGATCGTGCCTCCGGACCTTGTTTCAGGTGTTTCAGGAGTGCGCACATGTCAGCCGAAGCCATCGCAGAGCGGGCGCTCGAGCTCGCGGCGATGCTCGAGGCCGCTTCACCGTCCGACGGGCGGGCGCTGGTGGATGCCGTGGGCGTCGCCGGCGAACTGCTTCGGCGCGTCGAGGGGCTGGGTATCGAGCTCGCCGGCCAGATCGAGCGGCTCTCCGCGCGCGAGCGCGAACAACCGCTCGCGCGCACGCTGGGTGAACGATCGGCGGCGATGGTGCTGCAGGCGTACGCCGGGCTCGATGCGGCCGAAGCGTTCGCGTGGTGCCGGGTCGGCACGGCGCTGCAGCCCGAGGTGACGTTGCAGGGCGAGATCCTGCCCGCGTGGCACGAGGCGCTCGCCGCGGCGCTGGCGGCCGGCGGTATCAGGGTGGCAGGCGCCGTTCGGGTGCTCGATGTGCTCGAGCAGATCGAGCGCCATTCGACGTTCGCCGAACGTGTCGAGGTCGAGCGGCTCCTCGTGGCAGAGGCACCGGGTCTGACCGACCGGCAGTTCGCGCGCGTGTGCCGGGTGATTCCCGACAGGTTTCAGCCCGAGGGCGCCGAAGAGCGCGAAGAGCTGCTGCGCGAGCGCTCGGGGCTGACCGTGCATCGCACCCGCGACGGGCTGGTGCGATGGATCGTGACGATGCATCCCGAGGCGGCCGGTTTCCTCACCGCCGCCCTCGATGCACGCACCGCACCGCGTCGGCAGCCGACCTTCAGCGATCCGAGCGAGCCTCCGGTCGAGGTCGACCCGCGGCCGTTGCATCAGAAGAGGCTCGACGCCCTCGTTTCGATGGGCCGCGAGTCGCTGGCTCACGATCACGGCAACGTCGCGGGCACGTCCGTGACGATGGTGGTCACAGTGCCGCTCGACACGCTGGTCACCGGTCTCGGAGCCGCGAACATCGCGGGAGTTGATGTACCGATCAGCGCATCGACGGCGCGCCGCCTGGCCGCCGACGCGCACATCATTCCGGTCGTTCTGGGTGGCCCGAGCGAGTGCCTCGACGAGGGCCGCGCGGTGCGACTGTCGACCGAGCCGCAGCGTCGAGCCTTGGCCATACGCGATGGCGGGTGCATCTGGCCGCTGTGTGAAGCGCCTCCGGGCTGGTGCGAGGTCGCGCATATCGTCGCCTGGGCGTCGGGTGGCTCCACAGATCTCGACAATTTGATGTTGCTGTGCCCGTTCCACCACCGTCGATTCGATAACGACGGGTGGCAGCTGGAACACCGAGCTGATGGCAGATATCTCCTCCCGCCTCCGTGGGTGGACTCTGCCCGTGCCCCGCGGCGGGTCGGCGCGCGGCAGGTGCTTGCGGCGTGAGCCGGGTGTCAGTCTTCGGGTTCGGGCGGCACATCGGCGCCCTCCGCCTCGTCGCGGTCCGCCCACTCGAGCAGAGGGGCGATGTCGAACACGGCCTTGTCGATTCCGGCGTGCAGGTCGCCCAACTCGGCGAATCGGGCGGGCACCGTCGCGATCGTGAAGTCGCGCGGATCGACGTCGGCTACCTCGTCCCACCGGATCGGGGTCGACACCGTCGCCTCGGGATTGCCGCGCACCGAGTAGGCGGAGGCGATCGTGTGGTCGCGCGCGTTCTGGTTGTAGTCGACGAAGACGGCCGACGGGTCGCGGTCTTTGCGCCACCAGGTCGTGGTGACATCCTTCGGCGCGCGTCGTTCGACCTCGCGCGCGAAAGCCAACGCCGCCCGGCGCACGTCGGCGAACCCATGCTCGGGGGCGATGCGCACGTAGATGTGCAGCCCGCTGCCTCCCGACGTCTTCGGCCAGCCCGTCGCCCCGAGCTCGTCGAGCACCTCGTGCGAGACGGCGGCGACGCGCTGCACCGCCGCGAACGACGAGGTGTCACCGGGGTCGAGGTCGATGCGCCACTCGTCGGGCTTCTCGACGTCGGCGCGGCGAGAATTCCAGGGGTGAAACTCGACCGTCGACATCTGTACCGCCCAGATCACGTGGGCGAGTTCGGTGACGCACAGCTCGTCGGCCGTGCGCTGAAACCGCGGAAAGTAGACCTGCACCGTCTCCATCCACGGCGGGGCGCCGTTGGGCAGGCGCTTCTGGTGCACCTTCTCGCCGCTCACACCCGTCGGAAACCGGTGCAACATCGTCGGTCGCTCCCGCAGCGCGTTGACGATCCCGTCGCCCACCGACAGGTAGTACTGCACCAGATCGAGCTTCGTCTCGCCGCGCGCGGCAAAGTACACGCGCGACGGACTGCTCAGCTTCACGGTGTGCGCGCCGACCTCGATCTCGACGGGCGGTTCCTTCGGCTCGGCCATGAGCCGATTCAAGCAGCTAGCCTCGCTGCATGAGCGAACCGATCCGAGTTGCCGTCGTCGGCACCGGGGGATGGGGCGAGCAACACGCGCGCATCTTCTCGCGACGGCCCGACACCGAACTCGTCGCCGTGGTGGGCCGGGATGCCGCGAGAGCCGAAGCGCGGGCGGCCGCCTACGGCACCACGGCCTTCACGTCAGTCGACACGATGCTCGAGGGCGTCGCGCCCGACCTCGTCACCGTCTGCCTTCCCAACGAGCAGCATTTCGAGATCACCCTGCGGCTCGTGCGGGCGGGCCGTCCCCTGCTGGTCGAGAAGCCGCTCGTTTTCGACCTTGCCGAGGCAGACACCCTGCTCGCCGAGGCCGCACAGCGCGACCTGTTCTTCGCCATCAACTTCAATCACCGTTTCGCCGAACCGGTGCTGCGCGCGAAGGCCGCCATCGCATCCGGCATCATCGGCACACCCGTTTTCGCCACCTGGCGGTTCGGCGGCGAAGCCAACCACGGCACCTCGAAGCACGCCAACCTGATCGAGACGCAATGCCACGGCTTCGACATGCTCGAGCACCTGGTCGGCCCCATCGCCTCGGTGGCGGCACAGATGACGGATGCCACCTACGGCGACTTCAGCACCGTCGCGATCGCGCTCGAGTTCGCCAACCGCGCCGTCGGCACGATGCTCGGCAGCTACGACTCGTCGTACGCCTACCCCGACTCGCAGCTCGTTGAGATCAACGGGACCGAGGGCCGGTTGGTGATCCATGACACGGTGCGCGAACTGTCGATTCAGCGAGCCGGCGACGAGACCGCGTCGGTGTGGCGGGCCGGGTACTTCAACGATGAGGCGCGCGACTTCCACGGCACGTTCGATCGGCACGTCGACGCGGTGCTCGCGGCGCT
>JBDTQN010000156.1:0-6200 GCA_039932215.1 Pseudolysinimonas sp.
CGACGACGAACTGGTCCATCGCGATACGCCCGACGAGCGGGTGTACCTCGGTTCCCACGCGGACCGAAGCTCGGTTCGAAGCGAGACGCGGGATGCCGTCGGCATATCCGAGCGCGATCAGAGCGAGGCAGGTGGGGGCCTCGGTTCGGTACGTGTAGCCGTATGAGACGCCGGCGCCCGCCCCGACGTGCTTGATCGCGATCACCTCGCCCACCAGCGTCAGCACCGGTGTGCCGCCTTCCTGCAGGCCGTAGGCGGCCTCGCCGAGAGCGTCGACGTCGACGGGGAGCCGGCCGATGTGCAGGGAGCTGAAGCCTGCCGCGCGGGCGGCCACGGCATCCTGATCGTCGGAGACCACGATCGACCCGACGCCCGCCTCGCGCGCCGCCGGCGCGATCAGGGCGAGCGAGTGGCCGTATGCGTCAGCGCGGGCATCAAGAACCGAGGCCCCCGCGACGTTGGTCGCGAAGGCCTCGAGATCGATGTGGGCGAGTCGCCGGATGCCGGGCACCCGCTGAGACTAGTCGACGGGCTGCTCGTGCAGACGAGCGGACTCGTCGTGCCAGTTGAGAGCGGTCGGAGCGAGCTTCTCTTTGAACTTCGCGCCGTGGTGCGCGCAGAACAGAAGATCGCCAGAAGCGAGCGTGACGCGGATGTAGGCCTGGGCGCCACAGCTGTCGCAGCGGTCGAAGGCGGTGAGGGCTGCGTCGAGCTCCAGCTCGTCCACGGTGTCGGTAACCTGCGACATGGTGCCCTCCTCGGGTCGGTGTTTCGGTGTTGCCGTGTGATCAGTCAAGCACGCGCATGTGTCGGGAGTGTGTCAATCCGATCGCATTTCGCTCAACGCGTACGGTTCGTCCCCAGATGGGGTGTCGAGGCCGTGCAGGTCGTTCGTGCTCATTAGGGTTAACGATGGCCTCCGGGCCGACATTCCCAGCCCCCATCCATCTAGGAGTCCCTGCACCGTGGCGAGCGCCGACGTTGAATCGTCGAAGTACTCCGCTCGGCACCTGAGCGTGCTCGAGGGCCTCGAGGCGGTGCGCAAGCGCCCGGGCATGTACATCGGCTCGACCGACTCCCGCGGTCTCATGCACTGCCTGTGGGAGATCATCGACAACTCCGTCGACGAGGCCCTCGCCGGGCACGGCAGCGACATCGAGGTCGTGCTGCACCCCGACCAGAGCGTCGAGGTGCGTGACACGGCGCGCGGCATCCCGGTCGATATCGAGCCGAAGACGGGGCTCAGCGGGGTCGAGGTGGTCTTCACCAAGCTTCACGCGGGTGGCAAGTTCGGCTCGGGCTCGTATGCCGCGTCCGGTGGTCTGCACGGAGTCGGAGCGTCGGTCGTCAACGCGTTGAGCGAGCGGCTCGACGTCGAGGTCGACCGCGACGGCAAGACCTGGGCGATGTCGTTCCACCGCGGCGAGCCGGGGCGATTCCTCGATGCCGGCGACCCGACCCCCGACTCTCCCTTCGTGCCGTTCACGACAGACAGTGAGCTGAGCATCGTGGGCAAGGTCGCCAAGAACGTCACCGGAACGCGCATCCGGTACTGGGCCGACCCGCAGATCTTCACCAAGGGCGCCACGTTCCAGGCAGATGAGCTCATCGAGCGCGCGCGACAGACGGCGTTCCTGGTTCCCGGACTCGGCATCAGCATCGACGAGCGCCGCGGCGATACGCCGACCGTCGAGACGTTCCGCTACGCGGGCGGCATCGGCGAGTTCGTCGACTTCCTCGCGCCCGATGCGCCGCTCACGGGCACCTGGCGCATCCAGGGCACCGGGGCCTACACCGAGACCGTGCCGGTGCTGCAAGAGAACGGCCACATGGTCGCGACCGAACTCAACCGCGAGTGCGAGGTCGACATCGCGCTGCGCTGGGGCACCGGGTACGAAACGGTCTTCCGCAGCTACGTCAACATCATCGCGACGCCGAAGGGCGGAACCCACCAGTCCGGCTTCGAGCAGGGGCTGATGAAGTTCCTGCGGTCCGAGGTCGAAAAGAATGCCCGCCGCCTCAAGGTCGGAACCGACAAGCTCGAGAAAGAAGACATCCTGGCAGGCCTGACCGCCGTGCTGACAGTGCGCATCGCCGAACCGCAGTTCGAGGGCCAGACCAAAGAGATCTTGGGAACACCGGCGATCCGCAACATCGTCGCGTCGACGGTCGCGAAGGCCATGGGTGAGCGGTTCGCCAGTTCGAAGCGCGACGACAAGGCTCAGAGCGCGCTGGTGCTCGACAAGATCGTCTCCGAGATGAAGAGCCGCATCTCTGCACGGGCCCACAAAGAGACCCAGCGCCGCAAGAACGCGCTCGAGTCGTCGACGCTGCCGGCCAAGCTCGTCGACTGCCGGTCGAACGACGTCGCCGGAACCGAGCTGTTCATCGTCGAGGGCGATTCGGCGCTTGGCACGGCCAAGCTGGCCCGCGATAGCGAGTTCCAGGCGCTGCTGCCCATCCGCGGCAAGATCCTGAACGTGCAGAAGGCGTCTGTCAGCGACATGCTGAGCAACGCCGAATGCGCCTCGATCATCCAGGTCATCGGTGCGGGTTCCGAGCCACGCTTCGACCTCGAGCAGGCGCGCTACGGCAAGGTCATCATCATGAGCGATGCCGATGTCGACGGCGCCCACATCCGCACCCTGCTGCTCACCCTGTTCTTCCGCTACATGCCCGAGATGATCCGCAACGATCGTGTGTTCGCTGCCGTGCCGCCCCTGCACCGGGTGGTCATCCTCAACCCAGGCTCGAAGCCGAACGAGATCATTTACACGTACTCCGAGGCCGAACTGCATGGGGTGCTGGCGACGCTGCAGAAGAGCGGGCGCAAGCACCAAGAGCCCATCCAGCGCTACAAGGGCTTGGGCGAGATGGATGCCGACCAGCTGGCCGAGACAACCATGAGCCGGGCGCATCGCACCCTCCGCCGCGTGCGCATGTCCGACGCCGCCGACGCCGCGCGGGTGTTCGAGTTGCTCATGGGCAACGATGTTGCTCCCCGCAAAGACTTCATCATCGCCGGGCAGGGTCTCGACCGTGGGCGCATCGACACGTAGAGCGCTCGTCCTTGTCGGCGCAGCGGCGGTCGTCGCCGCGCTGACCGCTCTGGTGTTCCTCGTGCGCGCCGGCGGCGACCCCGCCGACGCCGCCACCTGGCCGATCACGTGGGAACTGCGCTCCAGCGACAACGGCCCGCTGTTCCAGTTCCTGCACGATGTCGTGGCCGGGCGGGCCTTGGATTGGAGCTTCTCGCCCCAGGTCTTCGTTTTTCCCGAGCTGCCGATCAGCGCGATCGCGTTCGCGGTGACCGGCGGATCGATCTACGGCTACTACCTCGTCGTGGCGATGCTGAACAACGCCCTGCTGTTCGTGGTGCTGGTCGGGCTCTCGCGCGTGCTGTTCCCCGGCGGCAGCGCGGTGCTGCGCGCCGCGATCGCGACCACACCGCTGTTGGTGCTGCCCCTGATCGGCACCTCGTGGATCCTTTCGTTCCACCTGGCACCCACCTACTACTTCGGGATGTACGCGGCGCTGCTCGCTGCGCCCCTGCTCGTGCTGAGCACCTCGCGCGCGGCCACGATCACGATCGGAGTCGCTCTCGCTCTGACCGCGGCGTCCAATCCGCTGGCCCTGCTGTTCGCCGCCCCGGCGACAGCGGTCACCCTGCTCGTCGTCGCCCTGCGCCACGGGGCGCGGGCGGTGCGGCGCCCCGTCGTCATCGTGGCGGGCACCCTGCTGCTTGCGCTGGTGCTACGGCTCGTATTCTCGCCCCTGCAGGGCACCTCGCCGTTCACCTACGTCGACCCGGAGGTGTTCGCCACGCGGCTGTCGCAGATCGGGCCGTACTTCGCGTTCGAGGCGCGCGACCTCGCCGCCGCGGCGATCCTCACGACCGGCCTCGTTCTTGCGGTGGTGTGCCTCGCAACGGCCATCGTGGCGGCGGTGCTCTACGCCCGCGGCCGCACGTCGTCACTCGCTGTCGTGTACCTCGGGCTGATCCCGCTCGGCGGGGTGGCCGCGACGTTCGCCCTCATGATCACGCACTACCTCTACTTCTGGCCGGTTCTGATCCTTCCGTTCGTGCTGGTGCTGCTCGCTGTGCCGCGCGGCGCGGTGCCGGTTGCCGCGGCATCCGCAGCCCTGGTGCTGTTCGCGGTCGGTCTCGCGACCGGCGCTGCGAACTTCGGGACCGTCGACAGGTACTTCGGCTACCGCACGCCCGAGACGGTATGCCTCGACGAGTTCGTGCCGGGTCAACTCGGTTACGCGACATTCTCCGATTCGCGGCGACTCTCGCTCACATCGGCGACGGGGATGCGGCTGATCCAGATCGAGTCGTCGCTGGAGCCGAGCCATTGGCTGACCAACCGCGCCTACCCAACGGGCGAGGCGGGGACATTCTTCTACGTGAACGACCACGGCGACGAGCGGCCGGTTGACGCCCTCGCGATCGAGAGCCGCTTCGGCGAGCCGGATGGGGTTGTCGCGTGCGACGACGGGCAGAGCCTGCTGATCTATGGCGATCCCGCGAAGCTCGATCTCATCGCCGAGTTCTACGGGGTGGCACCCAAGCTCTAGAGCGCGCGGCCGATCGAGCCGACCACCGCATCCATCGGCGTGCCCGAGGCGTCGCGTTTCGCGCCGGCGTCGGGCAGTGTGCGCAGCGATCCGTCACCACCGACGGCCAACGCCGGCGCCGGCCCCGCCCAGGCGAGTGACAGCGCGCTCTCGCCCTTGAGGAACGTGTGCGCCCGCACGCCGCCCGTCGCGCGGCCCTTGCCGGGGAACTCGCTCAGGTGCGACACCTTCGCCCGGCCCGGATCGGCACCGGCCAGCGTCTCGGTCGGCGTCGAGATCGTGGCGACCACAACATTTGCCCCCGGATCGACGGACGTGAAGAACAGCGCACGTGCCTTCGCGCCGAGATTGATGCCTGCCATGCCCCCGGCGGCAACGCCCTGCGGTCGCACCGCGGCCGCGCCGAACCGCAGCAGCTGCGCGTCGGTCGTGATGAACACCAGCTCTTCGGCATCGGTCCCCTGGGCGACGCCCACGACCTCGTCACCGGCCTTGAGCGCGACGACCTCGAAGTCGGGTCGCGATGGGTAGCCGCCGGCTGTGACACGCTTCACGACGCCATGAGCGGTTCCCAGAGCGATCGGCAGGTCGGAGTCGAGCGACACCAGCCCGAGCACGCGCTCTTTCTTGTCGGCGAGCCCCAGGTAGTCGGCGATGCGAGCCCCGGCCGCAAGCTGCACCGAGTTGGCGGGGACCGAAGGGAGGTCGACCGGGGTGAACCGAACCAGGCGTCCGCGTGACGTGACCGCCCCGAGTTCGCCGCGGGACGTGGTGAGCACCGTCGACTGAATCGCGTCGTGGCGGTTGCGGCGGGAGGCGGGCGCGGGCGGTTCGGCGCCGTCGGGCAGGTCGACGCGCACGGCACGCCCCGTGGTCGACAGCACCACGAGGGTCGGCACATCCGCGATCTCGAGCGAGGGTCCGGATGCCGCGGCGGCCCGGCGCGCGGCAGGCGTCGAGGCGAGGGAGGCTTTCGCCTCGGTCAGCAGCGTGCGTCGGGCCGTGCCGAACCGCTCGGCGGTCTCATCGAGTTCTTCGCCCACGAGCACGCGTACGCGCTGCGGATCGGCCAGGAGGGTCTCGAGCTCGGCGATCTCGGCCTGCAGTTTGTCGCGCTCGGTCTCGAGCTCGATGCGGCTGAACCGGGTGAGGCGGCGCAACTGCAGTTCGAGGATGTAGTCGGCCTGCAGCGTGCTCAGGTCGAACACGTCGATGAGTCGTCCGCGCGCCTGCGCGGTGTCGTCGCTCGCGCGGATGACCTGGATCACCTCGTCGATGTCGAGGATCGCGATGAGCAGCCCGAGCACGAGGTGCAGTCGCTCTTGACGACGGGTCAGACGGTAGCGCGAGCGGCGGGTGACCACGCTGATGCGGTGGTCGAGGTAGACCCGCAGCAGCTCGCGGAGTCCGAGCGTCTGCGGCTTGCCCTCGACGAGTGCGACGTTGTTGATCGAGAAGCCGTCTTCGAGCGGTGTGAGGCGGTACAGCTGCTCGAGCACGGCGTCGGGGCTGAATCCGGTCTTGATGCCGATCACCAGGCGAAGGCCGTGCTTGCGGTCGGTCAGGTCGGTGACGTCGGCGATACCGGTGATCTTCTTCGCGTTGACGCCGTCTTTGAT
>JBDTQN010000157.1:0-6188 GCA_039932215.1 Pseudolysinimonas sp.
GACTCACCCGCCACACGCGCCGTCTGAAGCGTTTCACCGCCGCCGGGCGCGGTCAGCGCTGGGTTTGGGACTCGACTACGGCGATCTCGGTCGTGGCGAGGTCGCGGTCCGCGTCGGAACCCTCGCCGTACTGCACGGCGATCGGCCAGCGGCGCTCGCCGTCCCAGGTGAGACGCACCTCGCGCGTGCGCACCCAGAACACTGCCGCGACGCCGGCCGCGACGAATCCCGATGCCGCACCGACCCCCAGCGACCAGCGGGGCCCAGCGGTGTCGGCGATCCATCCGAGCAGCGGAGCCCCGAGCACCGTGCCGCCCATGAAGATCGACAGGTAGAGCGCCATGACGCGCCCGCGCATCGCCGGAGCGGTCGTCGTCTGCACGTAGGCGTTGGCCGTCGTCATCGTGGTGAGCCCGGCGAACCCGACCAGCACCAGGGCGGCACCGAAGCTCCAGGTGTTCGGCATGAGGGCGGCGGCGGCGAGGCTCGCGCCGAAGCCGCCGGCGGCGAGCGTGATCGTGCGCAGCCGCGGGCGCTCGCGCCGGGCGGACAGCAACGCGCCGGTGACCGATCCGATCGCGATGACCGACGAGAGCACGCCGAACTCGCCCGCCCCCTCGCCGAACTGGATGCGCGCCATCGCCGAGATGAAGATCGGAAAGTTGAAGCCGATCGTGCCGAGGATCGCGATCATCATGAGCACCAGCACGATGTCGGGGCGCTGCCGCACATACCGGAACCCGCCGAGCAACTGACCGGGCCCCCGTGGGGGACGCGTGAACGTGGTAAAGCCCTCGGTGCGCAGCAGCATTAGCGACAGCAGCACCGCGCCGAACGTGACGGCGTTGATCAGGAACACCCACCCGACGCCGATCAGCGCGACGAGCAGTCCGGCCACCGCCGGGCCGACGAGCCGGGCGGCGTTGAACGACGCGGAGTTCAGCGCGACCGCGTTGCTGAGGTAGGCCGTCGGCACGAGCTCGCTCACGAACGCCTGCCGCGCGGGCGCGTCGAAGGCCGCCGCGATGCCGAGTCCGAGCGCGAACCCGTAGACCATCCACAGCGTCGCGACCCCGGTGAGCGTGATCGCCGCCATGCCGAATCCGAGCAGCGACATCGCGATCTGGGTGATCACGAGCAGCTTGCGGCGGTCGATGCGGTCGGCGGCGAGCCCGGTGATCGGAAGCAGCAGCAACTGAGGCCCGAACTGCAGCGCCATCGTGACGCCGACCGCTGTCGCATCGTCGTCGGTGAGCTGGGTCAGCACCAGCCAGTCCTGGGCGATGCGCTGCATCCAGGTGCCGACGTTCGAGACGATCGCCCCGGCGAACCACAGGCGGTAATTGCGCACCGCGAACGATCGGAACATCGCGCTCACGAATCGGCCAGCTTTCGCAGCACCGGCCCCGCGGCATCCAGAGCCTGTCGTTCGGCGGGGCTCAGCTCGGCCAGCCGCTGCGAGAACCAGGCGGTGCGCAGGGCGCGGGTCTCGGCGATCAGCGCGAGCCCGGCGGGGGTGATGCTCACGCGCACCCGCCGCGCGTCGTCGTCGGCGGGGTGGCGCGCGACCAGGCCGGCCTGCTCGAGCCCGTTGAGAGTGCGGTTCATGGATGGCGGGGTCACCCGCTCGTGCGCCGCCAGTTCGCTGGGCGAATGGTCGGCCTCTTCGAGGAAGAACAGCACGCCGAGCTGCGAGTCGCCGAGGTCGTCGCGGGCGCGGTTGTTACGGATGCGCCGTGCCACCTTCTGGATCAGGATGCGCAACTCCTCGTCGTTCATATCGTTAGCCTAGCTCATTAGCATGGCTAACGCTGGCCGAGTGCCAGGATGAACCCATGCCCGACATCACCGCCGCCCGCGTCGAGAACACCTTCGTCGACGCCGAGGGCGTGAACGTTCACTACTACGTGTGGAAGTCGGGCAAGCCGAAGGCGATCGTGCAGGTCGTGCACGGCATCGGCGAATACGCGACGCGGTACGAAGCCCTCGCGCAGGCCCTCGTCGCCGACGGGTATGCGGTGTACGGCATCGACTATCACGGCCACGGTGCCACCGGGGTCGAGCAGCACGAGGGCGACCTGACCAAGCTCGGCCGCCCCGGCAAAGGCGGGATCCGGGCCATCATCCGCGCCATCGGGCAGCTGCGCGATATCGCCCACGACGACAACCCCGGCGTGCCGATCGTGCTGCTGGGCCACAGCATGGGCTCGCTCCTCGGGCAACGGCGCCTCAACGAGACGGCCGACGACTACGACGCCGTCATCTTCAGCGGCACCGCCTACCGCACCCTGCGCCACATGAACTCGGGCGACCTCGCCAAGCGGCACCGGCAACCGGGCGGCACCGGACACGAATGGCTCAGCCGCGACCCCGCCGTGGCCGAGTCGTTCAAAGACGACCCGTGGACCTTCGACGCGAAGGTCGCGAAGCTGTTCGGGCTCGCAGACGGGCTGCGCCTGCTCGGGCGGCCCCGCAAACTCAGCCGCGACATCCCGATGCTCATCATGATCGGCAGCGACGACCCGCTCGGCGGACCGCGCAGCGTCGAGCTGCTGGCGCAGGCGTACCGCGAGCGCGGCGGCCTCACCGACGTCACCGTGACCGTCTATCCCGAGGGGCGGCACGAGATGTTCAACGAGCTCAACCAGGCCGAGGTGCGGGCCGATGTGGTGGCCTGGCTCGACGGCCATGTCGCGACCACGACCCGCCCGTAGGCTGGGCGGCATGCACGGCGAGTTCAAGGTTCCCGGCGGCAAGCTCGTTGTCGTCGATCTCGACGTGGTCGACGACAAGATCGCGAACTTCAGGCTGTCGGGTGACTTCTTTCTCGAGCCGGACGAGGCGCTCGCCGCCGTCGACGCCGCGATCAACGGGATGCCGTCCGAGTCGGATGCGCGCACCCTGGCATCCGCAGTGCAGCAGGCGCTCCCTGACGGTGCGCAGCTTCTCGGCTTCGCGCCCGAGTCGGTGTCGACCGCGATCCGGCGCGCGTTGCAGCGGGCCACGACCTGGGCCGACTACGAGTGGGAACTGGTTCACCCCGGCCCGTTGTCACCGCTCATGCACCTGGCGCTGGATGAGGTGCTCGCCCAGGAGGTCGGCGAGGGGCGCCGCAATCCCACGCTGCGCTTCTGGGAGTGGGACGCCCCGGCCGTCGTCATCGGCAGCTTCCAGTCGGTCAAGAATGAGGTCGACCCCGAGAACGCCGAGAAGTACGGTCACCGGGTGGTGCGCCGCATCTCGGGCGGCGGCGCGATGTTCATCGAGCCGGGCGGTGCCGTCACCTACTCGATCTATGCGCCGGCCGAGCTGGTCGCGGGCATGACCTTCGCCGACAGTTACGCGTTCTTCGACGAGTGGGCGGTGCAGGCGCTGCGCAGCCTCGGCATCGACGCGACCTACGTGCCGTTGAACGACATCGCGAGCCCGTCGGGCAAGATCGGCGGTGCCGCGCAGAAACGTCTCGGCAACGGCGGCGTGCTGCACCACGTGACGATGGCGTACGACATGGACGGCGACCGCATGGCCGAGGTGTTGCGCATCGGCCGCGAGAAGCTCAGCGACAAGGGCACGAAGAGCGCGGCGAAACGTGTCGACCCGCTGCGCTCGCAGACCGGTCTGTCGCGCGCCGAGATCATCGACCGCATGATCGATACATTCCGCTCGGCGCATGGACTCACCGACGGTGACATCACGCCCGACGAATACGCCCAGGCGGAGCGGCTCGTCACCGAGAAGCTCGGCACCGACGAGTGGCTGTACCGGGTTCCGTGACGCGTCGCGCGCTGGTCTGGGCGGGCGTCGGTGTCGTGCTGGTTGCCGGGGTCCTGATCTCGGCGATCGTCGGGCAACTGGCGGTCACCCCGGCAGAGGTGGGCGGGTCTCTGCTGCGCGCCCTCGGCATCCCGAACGCGTTCGCGCCGACCGACCCCGTCGTCGAGTCGACGCTGTGGGTGGTGCGGTTCCCGCGGATCGCGATGGCGATCGTCGTCGGTGCTGCGCTCGCCGCAGCGGGCGCCGTGATGCAGGCGATCTTCGGCAACCCGCTCGCCGAGCCCGGTGTGGTGGGGGTCTCGTCGGGTGCCGCGCTGGGCGCCGCGACGGCGATCGTGCTGGGTCTTGCGGCCTTCGGCGATGGCCTCGTCGCGGCCCTCGCCTTCGTCGGCGGACTGCTGGCGACCATGCTCGTCTACCTGGTGTCGCGGGCGAACGGCCGCACCGAGGTGGTGACGCTGCTGCTGACCGGCATCGCCGTCATCGCGGTCGCCGGTGCCGGGCTGGCGTTCGTGCTGTTCAGTGCGAGCAGCGCGAACCGTGAGCAGATCATCTTCTGGCAGCTCGGGTCGCTCGGCGGCTCGCTGTGGCGCGAGGTGCTGGTCGTCGCCGTGGTCGCGGTTCCCGGGATCGTGGTGGCGACCGCGCTCGGGCGTCGCTACGACGTGCTCGCTCTCGGCGAGCGGAACGCCCGGCACCTCGGCATCGACGTCGAGCGACTGCGCATCGTCTCGGTCGTGGTGGTCGCTCTGCTGACCGGCGTCGCGGTCGCGTTCGTCGGCATCATCGCGTTCGTCGGACTCGTGGTGCCGCACCTGATCCGCATGCTGCTCGGCCCGTCGCACCGGCAGCTGATCGTCGCGAGCGCCCTCGGCGGAGCCGTGCTGATGGTGTTCGCCGACCTGCTCGCGCGCACCCTCGTGGCCGGTGCCGAGCTGCCGATCGGTCTGCTCACGTCGCTGGTCGGCGGGCCGTTCTTCTTCTACCTGTTGTGGCGTCAGCGCCGGCGGGCGGGGGGCTGGGCATGACAGTGGCTTTGGATGCCGTGGGCGTCACGCTCGACGGGCGTGCGGTTCTCGAGGGGGTCACCCTCGAGGTCGTCCCCGGCGAGGTGCTCGCGCTCGTCGGACCGAACGGCGCCGGCAAGTCGACCCTCCTTGCCGTGCTCAGCGGCGAGCGTCGCCCCGATGCGGGGACGGCCACGCTGGACGGCCGTGCCCTGCACGAGTACGCGCCGCTCGAACTCGCCCGGCGCCGTGCCGTGCTGACGCAGGACAACGCGGTCACGTTCCCGTTCCGGGTGCGCGACGTGGTGGAGATGGGGCGCAGCCCCTGGGCCCGGACCCCCGAGCTCGCCGACGACGAGCGTGCCCTCGCGGTCGCGTCGTCGCAGGCCGACGTGACGCACCTGCTCGACCGGCGCTTCACCGACCTGTCCGGAGGCGAGCGCGCCCGCGTCTCGTTGGCGCGCGTTCTGGCCCAGTCCACGGGGATCGTGCTTCTCGACGAACCGACGGCGGCGCTCGACCTGCGGCACCAGGAGGACGTGCTCAGCATCGCGCGCGAGCTGGCGTCCGCCGGCCGCGCGGTGGTGATCGTGTTGCACGACCTCTCGCTCGCGGGAGCCGTCGCCGACCGCGTCGGGCTCTTGAGTGCCGGGCGTCTCGTCGCGCTGGGGCCGCCGTCTGAGGTGCTCACGGCATCCGCCCTCGGGGAGGTGTACGGCGTCGAGGTCGAGGTCATCTCACGCGACGGCACCCTGCTGGTGGTGCCGACGCGGGGTCGCTCGCGCCGCGGCTGACCCACGCGACCCACCGTCACGTACCCTGGAGCCCATGGAATGGGTGATCGCAGGTGCCGTGGCCGTGGCGGTCATCGCCCTCGGGGTGCTCGCCCAGCGCAAAGGCTGGATCGACCTGACCGGCAAGCACGCGGGCGGACGCGGCGGTGGCGTCGCGGGCCTGGTCGGCGGTGTCGACGAGGTGTTCGCGCCGATGAAGTACGAGGCCAGCAAAGAGCTGGAAAGGCAGACCGAGATGCCCGCCCCCGCCCCGGTTCCGGGCGACGGAGACAAGAACGTGTTCAACGGCAAAGTCAGGATCAACCTCGATGAGTGACACCGTCATCCATGACGAGGCCGGTTCGCGCTACGTGCTGATGCGCGGCGACGAAGAGCTCGGTTCGTCGTATTACGAGACCGGAGAACGCGGCGAACTGGTGTTCACCCACACCGAGATCGACCCCGACAAGCAGGAGAAGGGCCTCGGCTCAGAGCTCGTGAAGGGCGCCCTCGACGACGTCGCCGCGAACTCGACCGCCCGTGTCGTCGCGAAGTGCCCGTTCGTGTTCAAGTACATCTCCGAACACGACGAGTACAAGCCGCTGGTCAAGCGGTAGAAGGCACCGGCGCTAGG
>JBDTQN010000158.1:0-6133 GCA_039932215.1 Pseudolysinimonas sp.
GGGTCGTGATGTGCTGGCCGTCGACGTCGGCATCCGCCATCAGCACGATCTTGTGATACCTGGCCTTCGAGCCGTCGAAGTCTTCGCCGATGCCGGTGCCGAACGCGGTGATCATCGCCTGGATCTCGGCGTTGCCGAGCGCGCGGTCGAGCCGCGCCTTCTCGACGTTGAGGATCTTGCCGCGCAGCGGGAGGATCGCCTGGGTCTCGGGGTCGCGCCCGGTCTTCGCCGAGCCGCCGGCCGAGTCGCCCTCGACCAGGAAGATCTCGCTGCGTGCCGGGTCTTTGCTCGAGCAGTCGCTGAGCTTGCCCGGCATGCCACCGCCCTCGAGCAGGCCCTTGCGCCGGGTCTGCTCGCGCGCCTTGCGCGCCGCCATGCGCGCGGCGGCAGCCTGGATCGACTTGCGGATCACGTCGCGTGCCTGGTTGGGGTTGCGATCGAACCAGTCGCCGAGCTGGTCGCCGACGATCCGCTGAACGAAGGACTTCGCTTCGGTGTTGCCGAGCTTGGTCTTGGTCTGCCCCTCGAACTGCGGCTCGCGGAGCTTGATCGAGATGACGGCGGTCAGACCCTCGCGGACGTCGTCGCCCGAGAGGTTCTCGTCCTTTTCTTTGAGGATGCCCTTCTCGCGCGCGTACTTGTTCACCAGCGTGGTGAGCGCAGCGCGGAAGCCCTCTTCGTGAGTGCCGCCCTCGTGGGTGTTGATGACGTTGGCGTAGGTGTGGACGCTCTCGGAGTAACCGTTCGTCCACTGCATGGCGACCTCGAGCGCCATCCCCCGATCGGTGTCTTCGGACTCGAACGAGATCACCTCGTCGTGCACGGTCTCGGTCTTCTTCGCGGCGTTCAGGTATTCGACGTAGTCGACCAGACCGCGCTCGTACATGAAGTCGTCGTGGCGCTGCTCGGTCTCGCCCTCTTCGAGGGGACGCTCGTCGGTGAGGGTGATGCGCAGACCCTTGTTGAGGAACGCGGTCTGCTGGAACCGGGTGCGCAGCGTCTCGTAGTCGAACTCGACGGTCTCGAAGATGTCGTAGTTCGGCCAGAACGAGATGGTCGTGCCCGTCTCGTCGGTCTTCTCGCCCTTCTTGAGCGGAGCGTCGGGCACACCGTCGTGATAGGTCTGCGTATAGACGTTGCCCTGTCGGCGCACCTCGATCTCGAGCCGGTGCGAGAGCGCGTTGACAACGGAACTGCCCACGCCGTGCAGACCACCCGAGACGGCGTACCCACCGCCGCCGAACTTGCCGCCGGCGTGCAGCACGGTGAGCACGACCTCGACGGACGACCGCTTCTCGATCGGGTGCATGTCGACCGGGATGCCGCGGCCGTTGTCGACACAACGCAGCCCGCCGTCGGGGAGGATCGTCACGACGATGGTGTCGCAGTAGCCGGCGAGCGCCTCGTCGACCGAGTTGTCGACGATCTCGTAGACCAGGTGATGCAGACCGCGCGGGCCGGTCGAGCCGATGTACATGCCCGGGCGTTTGCGCACCGCCTCGAGTCCTTCGAGGACCTGGATGTCGCCTGCACCGTAGGAGGCTTCATTGGCCGCGGAAGAGGAGGGAGATGTCATGAAGAGGGGGGCTCCTGCCGGTCGGAATCCGGCGGCCGAAACAGGCCTCTCCGGACCCTGTAATTCTACCCTGAGAGAGCCTCCAAAACCGGGGAAAACGGCCCTGTGGGGAGTTTTCGTGCCGCCCCTGACCAGATTTGCCTTCTCAGCCGTAAGTATCGCGCGGACCGCGCCCTGGGATTGCTCTGGGGCCGCGTTTCCAGGAGGGGGTGTCCGGCCCTAAGAACTTGATCGACTCGATCGCCGCCGCCGGGAACGTGCGCACGATCTCTGTGGTGATCGCCGCGTTCATCCGGCGCAGCTGCGTTGCCCACGCCGTGGAGTCGCAGCGCACGGTGAGCAGACCGCCTTCGATTCCGACCGGAGTGGCGTGCGCGGCGGTCTCGGCGCCCACGATCCCGGGCCACCCGGCGAGCAGCTCGGCCTGCGCGACGGGCGAGTCCCACCCCATTTCTGACGTCAGGTTCTGCAGCACGTCGCCGATGCCGCGGGGGTCGCGCCCGGTGCCGTACGGCACGCTCGTCTCATCACGTGCGGCCTTCCGCCGGCGACGGGCGTCTCCGGAACGCAGGCTCGGGTCGCCGAACACCGACCGGATGCGCTGGTAGACCGCGATGTGCTCAGGGGCCCGGTCGGTCATCCGCTCGGTCTCGTCCTTCACAGGTTCGTCGGGCGCAGGCTCGTCGGTCACGCCGCGCCTGTTTCGACGACGCGCCCGTCTCGGATGTGGATGGTGTGCCCTGCCAGCTCGGCCGGCACATCGTCGAGCACCGCGGCGGTGATCAGCACCTGCTCGTAGTCGCCGATTGCACTCGCGAGTTGCGCGCGGCGCGACTCGTCGAGTTCTGCGAACACGTCGTCGAGCACCACGACCGGGTCACCGATCGGCGACTCGGCACGCAACAGGGCGGCGGATGCCAACTTGAGCGAGAGGGCGAATGACCAGGACTCGCCATGGCTGGCATAGCCGCGCGCCGGGAGTCCGTTGAGCACGAGCATGAGGTCGTCGCGGTGCGGGCCGACCAGCGTGATGCCGCGGTCCAGCTCGGAGCGACGCACCCGGGCCACGGCGTCGCGGAAGTCGTCGGCCGTGCTGCTTCCGGCGGAGCCGGTCGACAGATTGTCGGGATCGAGTGCGGTCGGCACGCCATCGTCGTCAGGTTGCGCGCCCAGGATGCTCAGCTCGATCGCGAGATCGGCGATCTGGCCGGATCCGGCGATGCTGACGTACGCGGCGGCGACGTGCGGCTGCAGCCTGCTCGCCAGATCGGCACGGGCGTCGATGATCTGCGAGCCCAGGTCGACCAGGCGCTCGTCCCACAGCCCGAGCGTCGAGAGTTGACTCTCGGCGACCCGTGCGCCGCGCGCGGATTTCAGCAGGCTGTTGCGCTGGCGCAGTACGCGGTCATAGTCGGCGAGCACGCCGGCGAGCCGGGGCGTGAGCTGCACGAGCAGCTGATCGAGGAAGCGGCGGCGGCCCGAGGGTTCACCGCGTACCAAGGCCAGATCCTCCGGCGCGAACAGCACGGTCGCGATATGCCGTGGCAGCTCGCGCGGCTTCACGGGGACCCGATTCACCTGGGCGCGGTTCGCGCCCGAACGGTTCAGCTGCACCTCAAGCAGCACGTCGCGCTCCGCGTGCTCGAGCCGGGCGCGCACGATCGCGGCGTCACGCCCGCTGCGGATCAAGGCCTGGTCGCTCGAAACGCGGTGGGAGCCGAGGGTGCCCAGGTAGCCGATCGCTTCGACCAGGTTCGTCTTGCCCTGCCCGTTCGATCCGACGAACACGTTCGGCCCGGCGACGAGATCGACCTCGGCCGTCTCGTAGTTCCGAAAGTCGATCAGGCTCAGATGCGCGACGATCACGACCGCGGCTCAGGCTTTGCGCACGGCATGGCCGCCGAACTGCTTGCGCAACGCCGCGACGGCTTTCATCGCCGGGGATTCTTTCTGGCGAGAGACGAAGCGGGCGAAGATCGACGCGCTGATCGTCGGGACCGGGACGGCGTGGTCGAGAGCATCGATGACCGTCCACCGGCCCTCGCCCGAATCGTCGACGTATCCCTCGATGTCCTTGAACTCGGGATCCTGCTCGAGCGCCTGCACCAGCAACTCGAGCAGCCAGCTGCGCACCACCGTTCCGCGCTGCCAGGCCTTGAACACCCCGGTGACGTCGTGGATGAGGTCGGTGCGCGCCGCGAGCAGTTCGTAACCCTCGCCGAGCGCCTGCATCTGCGCGTACTCGATGCCGTTGTGCACCATTTTCGCGTAGTGCCCGGCACCGACCGTTCCGGCGTGCACGAAGCCCTCGGCGCGCGGACCCTCGGGGCGCAGCGCGTCGAAGATCGGCATCGCCCGGGTGATGTCGCGCTTCTCGCCGCCGGCCATCAGACCGTAGCCGTTCTTGATGCCCCAGATCCCACCGGAGACGCCGCAATCCGCGAAGCGGATCCCCTTCTCGGCGAGCAGCGCAGCGTGGACCGCGTCGTCGGTGAATCGCGAGTTACCGCCATCGATCACCAGGTCACCCTTGCCGAGCACCCCGGCGAGATCGGTGATGACGCCCGTCGTGATCGGGCCGGACGGGACCATGATCCAGACCACGCGCGGGGCCGGGAGCGCCGCGACGAGGCCGGCCAGGTCGGGGACGTCGGTGACCGCGGGGTTCGGGTCGTATCCGACCACCTTGAGCCCGGCTTTGCGCAAGCGGGCTCGCATGTTGAAGCCCATCTTGCCGAGGCCGATGAGCCCGACCGTGTATTTCTTCTCAGCCATGCGCGTTACCGCAGCAGCAGGTTGGGCTGCAGCAGGTACTTGTAGTTATCGGCGCCGGGTTGGTCTTTCGACGACTGGCTCGTAATGAGCACCGGGCCGGGTTTGTTCGGGTTCTCGGTCTTGGTGAACGAGATGCGCACGAACTCGGAGTGTACGGCGCCGAGACCATCGAGCAGGAATGACGGTTTCAACGACACAACCGTGTCATCACCATGCAGGTGCGCATCGATCGTCTCGGAAGCCTGTGCCTGCTCAGAACCGGCGGCCTCGAGCGTGAGCCCATCGATCGAGAACGTGAAGCGCAAGGCCGCCTCGCGCTCGAGCACCAGCGAGACGCGCCGCGTGGCCTCGATCAACTCGGCGGTGTTGAGGACCGCGTAGTTGTCGACGTCTTCGGGGAACAAGCGCTTGACCGGCGGGAAGTTGCCTTTGATCAGCAGCGAGGTGACCGTGCGCTTGTCGGCACTGAACGCGATCAGCTCGCGGTCGTCGCTGCGAACGATCGAGACGGCGACAGTGCCCGAGTGACCGAATGTCTTGCCGACCTCGGCGAGCGTGCGAGCCGGGATCAGCGCGGTCGTTCCCTCGGCCGTGGTGTTGCCGGCATCCCAGTCGATGTCGCGAACGGCGACACGGTAGCGGTCGGTCGCGACCAGCGAGAGGCTGTTCTGCCCGACCTCGAGCTGCACTCCCGTGATCACCGGGGTGACATCGTCTCGGGATGCGGCGACCGCGACCTGCGCAACGGCGGTCGCGAAATCTTCGGCGGGCAGCACGCCAGTGCGCTCGTCGACCTGGGGCAGGGTCGGGTACTCCTCGACCGGCATGCTCAGCAGGGTGAACCGCGCGGAGCCGCAACTGACGACGATCTTGCCGTCCTCGGTCGAGAACTGGACGGGCGCGTTCGGCAGGCGGCTGGCAATGTCGGCGAGGAGCCGGCCAGACACCAGAGCCGTGCCCGTCTCGTCGACGTCAGCGGCGATCTCGGTACGCGAGGACACCTCGTAATCGAACGACGACAGAACGAGGGCGCCATCGACCGCCTCGAGGAGGACGCCGCTCAGGATGGGCTGGGTAGTGCGCTGCGGAAGGAGCTTGACGGCGAACGACACGGCCTCGCTGAAAACATCCCGGTTGACGTGGAACTTCACGCGGGCCCTCCTTCGTGGGCTGACGACTGCGGGGCTGGGGCGCCCATACTCTCACCGCGATCCTGCCACAGGGAAGACCCGTCTCTGACGGGACTGACGGGCCGGCGACCGAACCGGCTCAAAGTTGTGGATCGACGAAGAAGAGAAGATGAAGTTAATAGTCTTAACGCCTGTGGGTTCTGTGGACAACTGGCCGCACCCCAACCGGGCACGGGGAACTACAGCCGTGTGAGATGTGGGGTGGCCTGTGCGCTGCGCCAACGATCGGTGGAATTGCATTCTGGGCTCGCGCCGGATTCCACAGTTGACCTGCAGGTTGTCAACACCGTGGCGTCCCCGGGAGAAGTTATCCACAAGTTCTCCACACCATGTGCAATCGTGATGTGGGGACACATTCGTCTACTCCCCCGAACAGGGGTAGACAAAGTCGAACGACGAGCACGGGTGGGCAGCGGGGTCAGGACAGCTTGTTGTAGCGCTGGTTCTGCTTGATGCGACTGGTGAGCTCGGTGACCTGGTTGTAGATCGAGCGGCGCTCTTTCATCAGCTCACTGATCTTCTTGTTCGCGTACATCACCGTCGTGTGATCGCGGTTGCCGAACAGCTGGCCGATCTTCGGCAGGGACAGGCT
>JBDTQN010000159.1:0-6111 GCA_039932215.1 Pseudolysinimonas sp.
TGAGGGTCTGTGGCGCAGCTGGTAGCGCACCTGCATGGCATGCAGGGGGTCAGGGGTTCGAGTCCCCTCAGATCCACCCTTTCCGCCTTCAGGCGGTCATTCACCCGGCAGTAGCATGAGCGCGTGAGCGACCGCCCGTACGCCCCGAGCTGGCTCGACCGGCTGACGGATGCGGTCGGCCGGCTCCCCGGACCGTACGGCATCTGGTACCTGGCGATCGGTCTCGTGTTCGCGCTGGTTCGCACGATCATCGGGTGGACGGACGGCAGCTATCCGGTCGGCACCTTCTTTCGCGTGCACGTGATCGACGGCCTGATCCCCGTCTACTTCCTGTTCGTTATCCACCTTCTCGACGAGATGGCGGGCCGGGCGCTGACCGACTATCGCTCGAAGCTGCGAGGGGGCGACGACGACTTCGAGACGCTGAGGTATCAACTCACGACGCTGCCGTGGCGCACGAGTCTGGTCGTCGGCATCCTGGGCCTGGTCGCGGGAGCGGTCTACATCCCGATCCTGCTGTCGCCTGAAGACGTCGAGGCGTCCCACTACCTGACGGCCGCCTCGGCGGGGGTGGACACTGTCCTGTCCGGTCTGTCCGGCCTGATGATGGTGATGTTCGGCTACCACACCATCCACCAGCTGCGAATGATCTCGCGCATCTACACGCGCCACACCGAGGTCAGCATCTTCGACACGAGCCCGCTCTACGCACTGTCGCGGGTGACGGCGGTGACCAGCATTTCGCTGCTGTTCTTCACGTACGTCTACTTGGCGTTCTACGGCGACTGGCAGATCAATTCGCCGAGCAACGCGATCCTGCTGGGCGCGATCCTGGTCACCGCACTTCTCACCTTCGTCCTCCCGCTGTCGGGCGCTCACCGGCTGCTCGTCGCGGCGAAGCGCGATCGTCTCAGCGTGGTTTCGCGTCGCCTCGAGACCGCGACAGACGCTCTGCACGCGAAGACCGATGCGGGGCAGTTCACGACGGCCATCGCGCCGATCACCGATGCGATCGACGGGCTGTTGAAAGAGCGGGAGGTCGTCGCGAAGACGAAGACCTGGCCGTGGGATCCGGATGCGGTGCGCGCCGTCGCCACGGCGGTCATCCTGCCGATCCTGATCTGGATCGCGACCCGCGTGCTCGAGCGGTTCGGGGTCTAGCCGGCGAGCAGGCGTTCGAGCTCGGCGCGCTCGGCATCCCGGTCGCCCGCGAGCGGGGGCAGCAACGGGCCGCCGGTGAGCGCCGCGATCAGGTCGTCGCGTGACAGGCCGGCTTCGAGCAGCGCCTCCAGTTCGTCGCGCTCGACCCCGCCCGTCGCTGGCCCGTTGCCCATGTCGGTGCCATACAGGATGCGGCCCCCCGCGATCGTGAACCGTCGCAGGTTGTCGATGGCTCGTTCGCGATCCGGGCCGATGTGGATGCGGAGAGTGCTGATCCACGTGACGCCGGCGGCGAGGTGGGCGATGAGCGCGTCGTCGAGCGACTCGGTGAACGGGGTGTGGGCGAACGCGTCGACACCGGCGCTCGCTGCCCGCTCGGCCTGTCCCGCGCCCTCGACGTGGGCGACGACCTTGCGGCCCGCCGCGTGAGCGCTGCCGACCACCTCGGCAAGCAGCACGTCTGGCCAGACCGGCCCGGCATCCACGTTCAGGGCGATCTTGATCACCGCGGCACCCGCCTCGACCTGCTCGCGCACCGCGGCATCCACCTCGCCTTCGGCCACCTCGCGGAAGAGTCCGCCGGCCGCCCACGGCCGCGTGCTCGGGTAGCCGCCGCGTGCGGTCAGCATCCGGCCGGCGCGCACCACCTCGACCGAGCCGGCGGTCACCTCACCCGCCGAGCCGAGATCGAGCACCCGCGCGAGGCCGCCCGATGCGACAAGCGCCGGATCGACGAGATCCAGATGCACGTGGAAGTCGGTGAACATCAGAGGGTCGAGATCCGCGTCCGCACCTCGAAGAGCTCGGGAAAGAACGTGATCGACAGCGCCCGTTCGAGAAACTTCGCGCCTGACGAGCCGCCCGTGCCGGTGCCCATCCCGATGGTGCGCTGCACCGTGCGCATGTGCCGGAAGCGCCAGAGTTGGAAGTTGTCTTCGAGGTCGACGAGCTCTTCGCACGCCTCGTAGACGCCCCAATGCGCCGCGGGATCGTTGTAGACGCCGGCGAAGACCTCGATGAGTTCTTCGTTCACGGTGTACGGCTGCGTGACGTCGCGTTCGAGAATCGCGGCGGGCACCGCCAGGCCGGTGCGCGCCGCCCACCGCAAGAACTGGTCGTACAGGCTGGGCGCATCCAGGGCCGCCCGCACCGCGGCTTGCGCCTCGGGCTGCTTCTCGAACACCTGCAACAGCTTCGCGTCTTTGTTGCCGAGCAAAAACTCCAGCACACGGTACTGATGCGACTGGAAACCCGACGACGTGCCGAGCGCACCCCGGAACTCGGAGTACTCCGACGGGGTCAGCGTCGCGAGCACCGACCACTGATGGGTCATGGTCTCTTGGATGTGCTTGACGCGCGCGATGCGCTTCAACGCCGTCGAGGGGTCATCGGCCGCGAACCGCTCACACGCCGACGTCAGTTCATGAATGACGAGCTTCAGCCAGAGTTCGGTGGTCTGGTGCTGCACGATGAACAGCATCTCGTCGTGATGGGCGGGGGAACTCGCGGGTTGCTGGGCGTTGAGCAGTTCGTCGAGGTGTAGGTACGAGCCGTAGTTGAGGCGCCCCGAGTCGAGGAGCGGTTCCGTTGCCATGCTCGAAACCCTACGCGCCGCGCCGCGCTGTCAAGCCCCTCCGGGATTGTCCCTTCGAACACATATGGTGTGACCTGAGGCACCGGGAGGCACAGCTGAAACCTTCGAGCGATGGGGCCCCGATTCCGGCACTGCTCGGTCGCTACCGACCGGTCAGCATCGTGGGCCACGGGGGCATGGCGACGGTTTACCGTGCCGTCGACGAGCAATTGGGGCGCGAGGTCGCGATCAAGATGTTCCGCACCGGCAAAGCGGCCGACCTCACGCGCCATGAAGAAGAGACCCGCGTCCTGGCGGGTCTCAGCCACCACGGGCTGGTGACCCTGCTCGACGCGGGCATCGACGACAGTTCGGCCGAAGAACGGCACCCGTTCCTCGTCATGGAGCTCGTCGAGGGCGCGAACCTCGAAGACGCCCTCACCCAGCGCGTCTTCAACCCGCGCGAGACCAGTGAGATCGCCTACGACATCGCCGAAGCGCTCGAGTACGTGCACGCGAACGGGGTCGTGCACCGCGACATCAAGCCCTCGAACATCCTGCTCGTCGAGTACGGCACGTCGACGTTCCGCACGCGCGCGCGACTCACCGATTTCGGCATCGCCCTCGACGGCGAGAGTGCGCGTCTGACGTCCGATCAGGCGACGACCGGGACCGCCGCGTACCTCAGCCCCGAGCAGGCACGCCGCCTCGAGGTCACGTCGGCGACCGACGTCTATTCGCTCGGACTGGTGCTGCTGCAGTGCTTCACTCGCACGCTCGCCTTCCCGGGCGAGGCGGTGGAGTCCGCGCTCGCCCGCCTGGTCGACGATCCGGTCATCCCGGCCGATCTGCCTGACGGCTGGACCGAGCTGCTGACCGCGATGCTCGCCCGCGAGCCGTCGGAACGCCCCGACATCGCCGAACTCACCATCCGCTTCCGCCAGGCGGTGATCGCCGCAAGTTCGCGCCACAAGGGCGACGACGGCGCCAACGTCGACGAACAGAGGCGACTGGATGCGGTGGAGCGATACGGCATCCTCGACACGGCCCCCGAGGGGGCTTTCGATCGTGTGACCGCGATCGCGGGGCGCTCGCTCGGCGTGCCGATCGCGTTGATCACGATCCTCGCCTCCGACCGGCTGTGGATCAAATCACGCCAGGGCATCGACCTCGATCAGTTCGCCCTGCTGCCCGAGGTCAGCGCCGAGGTCGCGGCCTACCGGCAGACGTGGACCGTGCCTGACACCCACGAACACGAACGCCTACGCAGCCACCCGATCGTCACGGGCGAGGCCGGCGTGCGCTCGTGCGCGGGTGCGCCGATCATCGACCCCGAGGGCGCGACGATCGGGATGCTGCTCGTCATGGATACGCAACCGCGCATGTTCACGGCCGACGACCTCGCCACCCTCGACGATCTCGCCGCGATCGTGGTCAGCGAACTGGTGCTGCGGCTCGACGCGCGCATTCAGGCCGAGCTGCAGCAGATCACCGACGAGCAGGCCTAGCGGGCGTCGGTCAGCGCGTCGAGCGCCGGCACCTGCCCCGCGACGAGCATGAGCCGTGCCTGGTCGAGCGTGACCCACTGCGCGCGATCGATCTCGGGGAACGCCTGCACGCGTCCCGAACGCGGCGGCCACTCGAGTTCGAACGTGTTGCTGACCACCTCCGCGACCTCGAACTCGGGAGCCTCGGCCGCGAACACCGTCACGGTCTTGCCGGAGGAGTAGCGAAAGGTGCCGAGTTCGAGGTAGTCGAGCTCGGGGGCCGGGACTCCGATCTCTTCGGAGAACTCGCGACGTGCGACCTCGAGGGCGCCCTCGCCGTCGGCGAACTCCCCTTTCGGGATCGACCAGGCGTGCTCGTCCTTCCTGCTCCAGTACGGCCCGCCCATGTGGCCGATGAACACCTCGCGGGCACCGGGACCGCCGCGGTACAACAGGATCCCCGCGCTGGGCCGAGGGGCCATCAGAGCACCGCGAGCGCGGACGCACACTCGGCGTCGGCGATCGCGTGGCGGGCGACCAGTGCTTTGCGCTGCTGGAGGTAGTGCCGTCGCATGGTGGACGCACCCGAGATGCGCCCACGGAACAGGGCGAGTTCGCGCATGGTCTCGACGTCGTCGGCGGGATTGCCGGTGAGATTCGCCTCGAGGCTCTGGGCGCGTTCGCCCCACCACCGCAGCTGATGCTCGATCTCGTGATCGTGCTGGTCGATCGTCGACGCCGTCTCGGCGATCTCGTCGAGCGTCTCGGCGTAGCGGGTCAGGTGGTCGACCGCGTCAGGATGCGGTGGGTCGCCCAAGCGCTGCACCTCGGCGGCGATCGGGTCGGGCAGCATGCCTGGGTCGCGGTCACGGGCGGCGCGCGCGATCTTGGCGACGCCGACCGCGTCGAGCACCACGACCTCTGACACCCTGCCTCCCCCGGCGAAAGTATAGGAAGTTTCACCTGTCGCCAAACAACAGGTGTGGGAAACCGGGGTCGGGAATGTCGCCCGAACCCATGTGGTTGCATGGATCATGACGTCGCAGGTGGAATTCGGACTCGACACATTCGGTGATGTGACCGTCGACTCGCAGGGCGTGCGCCTGCCGTACGACCAGGTGATCCGCAACGTCGTCGACGAGGCGGTGCTGGCCGACCAGGTCGGCGTCGACTTCTTCGGTATCGGTGAGCATCACCGGGACGATTTCGCGGTCACCGCACCCGAGGTGGTGCTCGCCGCGATCGCGAGCCGCACCGAGCGCATCCGTCTCGGCACCGCCGTCACCGTGCTCAGCTCCGATGACCCGGTGCGCGTGTTCGAGAAGTTCGCGACCCTCGACGCGGTCTCGAACGGCCGCGCCGAGATCATCCTCGGGCGTGGTTCGTTCACCGAGTCGTTCCCGCTGTTCGGCTTCGAGCTCACCGACTACGAGCGTCTGTTCGAAGAGAAGATCGACCTGCTCAGCCAGCTGCTCAAAGAGGACGCAGTCTCGTGGGAGGGCAGCATCCGGAGCCCCCTCGTGAACCAGCAGGTGTATCCGAAGACGGCGTCGGGGTCGATCCGCACCTGGGTCGGTGTCGGGGGCAGCCCCGAATCGGTGGTGCGTGCGGCGCACTACGAACTTCCGCTGGTGCTCGCGATCATCGGCGGGGAGCCCGCGCGCTTCAAGCCGTATGTCGAGTTGTACAAGCGCGCGCTCGCGCAGATGGGTCACGACGTCACGCTTCCGGTCGCGGTGCATTCGCCCGGACTGGTGGCCGCCACCGACGAGGAGGCGGCCGAGCTGCTCTGGCCGCACCACAAGAAGATGGTGGATCGCATCGGCGCCGAGCGCGGATGGCCGCCCACCACGCGTGAGCGCTTCGCCGACGAGATCGCCACCGGTGCGA
>JBDTQN010000160.1:0-6111 GCA_039932215.1 Pseudolysinimonas sp.
CCGCCATGCAACGCTCGGGTCGCGCGGGGCGTCTAGCGCACGACGGGGTCGGCCGTGTCGAGCGTCATCAGATCGGCGCGACGGGGGAGGGCTTCCCAATCACCGGGGCCGAGACAGGCGAATGCACCGCACCGCGTGGCCAACGCGAGTCGCTCCGACGGGCCGTCCCCCTCCAGCAGCGCCGTGAGGTAGCCGGCGACGAATGCGTCGCCCGCGCCGACGGTGTCGAGCGTAGTGATGGGAAGCGCCGGCCACGCCAGCACCTGCCCGTCGAGCGACGCGACACAGCCGCGCCCGCCGAGCTTGACGATCGCATGGCGCGGCCCGAGCTCGGCAAGGCGGGCGACCTGCTCCTCGGGCTCCGCCTCCCCAACGATGAGTGCCGCCTCCTCGGGCCCGGCGAACACGATCTGAGCGCGCTCCGCGATCCGGCGGTACACGGGCGCCGGATCCCGATCGCCCCACAACGTCGCACGGTGGTTCACGTCGAATGACACGGGGACGCGCGCGGCCGTCGCGGCCTCGATCGCGGCGTCGACGGCATCCGCGGCGCTCTCGGACAGGGCCGGCGTGATGCCCGTCACATGCAGCACCGCGGCACCGGCGATCGCCTCGAGGTCGAGGTCGGCGATCGAAAGCCGGCTGCCGGCGCTCATCGCCCGGTAGTACGACACGCGGGTGAAGCCGGCCGTGGGTGTCTCTTTCAGCATGATGCCGGTGCGCGCGTCGGCATCGACGGTGAGGGCGAGCGCGACGCCCTCGCCACGCAGTTCACGCACGACCCGTCGGCCCACGGCATCGTCGCCGACCCGCCCCATCCAGAGGGCGGGCCGGCCCAGCCGTGCCACCCCGATCGCGACATTGCTCTCGGCCCCACCGATGTGCAACGCGAAATCGGAGACATGTTCCAGCGACCCGATCGAGGTGGCCCGCAGCAGGCCCATCGTCTCGCCCAGGGTGACGACGGCAGCGGCGGTCATGGGGTGACGCTCGCCGCCAGCGCGACCGCCTCACGACTGAGCCGCTCGATCTCTGCGACGTCACGCGCGCCCAGCAGGTGCCGGCTCACCATCCAGCTGCCGCTGACGGCGGGCACGTTCGGGTGAGCGAGGTAGGCCGCGAGGTTGGATGCCGACACGCCTCCGCTGGGAACGAACCCGGTAGTGGGGAACGGACCCGCGAGCGACGTGATCAGGTCGAGCCCGCCGAGCCGGTCGGCCGGAAACAGCTTCACCACATCGACGCCCATTCGCAGCGCAGCCTGTACCTCGCTGGCCGTGGCGGTGCCGGGAAGCACGTCGAGCCCCAACTCGATGGCACGTGCCACCACCTCGGGATCGAAGCCCGGGGTGACGATGAATCGGGCCCCTGCCTCGGCCGCGCGAGCGACGTGGTCAGGGGTCAGCACGGTGCCGGCGCCGACGATGGTCGATTTCGATTGCGAGGCAGCGCTGATGGCGTCGAACCCGGCGGCCGTGCGGAGGGTGATCTCGACGCACCCGATTCCGCCTGCCATGAGTGCGACCGCGACATCGGGCGCGAAGCCCGCGTCATCGATCACGACGACGGGGATGATCCGCTGCCCGGCGAGGCTCGGCGGCAGCGGGATCATCGCGCCAGCCACCCGCCGTCGACCGGCAGCACGATACCCGTCACGTAGTCCGATGCGGGCGCTGCGAGAAACACGGTGGCTCCGGCCAGGTCGGCTCCGGTTCCCCAGCGTCCGGCAGGGATCCGCCCGAGGATCGCCTGCGAGCGGTCGGGATCGGCCCGCAGTGCCTCGGTGTTATCGGTCGCGATGTAGCCCGGCGCGATCGCGTTGACGGTGACGCCATGCGGTGCCCACTCGTTCGACAGCGCGCGCGTGAGACCTGCGATTCCCGACTTCGCCGCGGCATAGCCGGGCACGTTGATGCCGCCCTGGAAGCTCAGCAAAGAGGCCGTGAAGATCACTTTTCCCCGGCCGCGTTCGAGCATTCCCCGCCCGACGGCCTGGGTCAGGATGAAGGGGCTCGACAGATCGATCTGCAGAACGCGGTCCCACGAATCCAGCGGGTGGTCGACGGCGGGTGCCCGTTCGATGGCGCCCGCGTTGTTGACGAGGATGTCGACCTCATGAGCGGTGAGGTCGGCGGCGAGCGCGACCACCGCATCCCGATCGGCGAAGTCGCACGTCATCGGGGTGAAGGAACGTCCGGCCGCCCGCACCGCATCCTCGATCGCGCTGCCCGTGCTCTCTTGCTGCGCACTGACGCCGATGATGTCGGCGCCGGCCTCCGCGAGGGCGACCGCCATGGCGAAGCCGATACCGCGGCGGCTGCCCGTGACGAGAGCAGTGGTGCCGTGCAGGTCGAAGGGGCCGGTCACGAATGATCCCGAACGTCGACCAGGATCTTCATCGCCCGCCCGGCCTCGAGGTCGTCGAAGGCGTCACTCGTCTGGCGCAGCGGCACGATGCGGCTGATCAGCAAGTCGGCCGGGATGACACCGTCGGCGATGAGTTCGACCGCTGTCTCGAAGTCGGCCGCCTGGTAGACCCGCGCGCCCAGCAGTCTCAGCTCGCGCCAGAACATGCGCTGCAGGTCGATCTCGCGCGGGGTGGGGTGGATGGCGACCACCACGATCGTGCCGCGCACTTTGGCCAGCGCCGTGGCGCCGAGAACGGCGGCGGCCGCGCCCGACACCTCGAACACGACGTCGGCGCTGGCTCCATCGGTCCACTTCTCGACCCATGCCACCTGGTCGGTCTCGCGCGGGTCGAGGGTCGAGAAGCCGAGATCGGCGATCTGCTGACGGCGGGCCGCGTCGAGTTCGATTACGAGCACGTCGGCACCCGCATTCCGGGCGACGGTCGCGATGAGCACGCCGATCGGGCCACCGCCGATCACCACGGCTTTGTCGCCCGACCGAAGCTCCGATCGGCGCACGTCATGCACGGCCACGGCCACCGGTTCGACGAGGGCGGCGTGATCGAGCCGGATACCGGCGGGCAGGCGCACCACCGTGCGGGCGGGCACGTTCCACAGCTCTTGCAGCGATCCCGACGAGTCGATGCCGATGAAGTCCAGGTTCTGGCAGATGTGCTGGTTGCCCGCGCGGCACGCGGGGCAGGTGCCGTCCCAGTCCAGGGGCATGACGGTCACGAGGTCGCCCACCGACCACCCGTCGACGCCCGCGCCCACCGCGGCGATCTCGCCGCTGGCTTCGTGACCGAAGACGAGCGGGCGGGTCACCCGTGCGTCCATGGAGCCGTGGCGGATGTGAAGGTCGGTGCCGCACAGGCCGGTGTACGCGACGCGCACCTGCACCTCTCCCGCGGCAGGTTCGGAGACGGGGATCTCGGCGATGTCGATCACGCCATCACCCACGTAGCGGGCTGCAAGCACGGGCTGCTCCTTTGCGCCATGCGCACCGGGCCTCGGGCGCTCTTATTCATCATACATCCCATGTTTGCGTCCACGGATGGCGGCCGATCGGCCTCGAGGTACGCAAAAGACTAGATGTTTAGGCCGACATTAGCCCATCTGAGACGCGATATTGCCTTTTCAAGGGCTAAACATCTAATGTTTGGTCATCACGCATGGTTCCGGCATTGGGCGCATTCCGGGACCCGCCCGTTCGCGTGGCAGAACAGGAGCGCTCCCCGCATGACGACGATCACCTCGGTGGAAGTCACCGACGTCCGCTTCCCGACCTCGCTGAGTCAGGACGGTTCGGATGCGATGAACAAGGACGGCGACTACTCGGCTGCCTACGTGCACGTCATCACCGACGACCCCGCGGTGTCGGGGTACGGATTCACGTTCACGATCGGTCGCGGCAACGACCTGTGCGTCGAAGCGGCGCGGCAGCGGGCCCTTCCTCTCATCGGCCGCGACGTCGCCGAGGTGATTGGCGACCTCGGGGCCGTGTACCGCGAGTTGCAGAGCGACTCGCAGCTGAGGTGGCTTGGCCCGGACAAGGGCGTCATCCACCTCGCGCTCGCGGCGGTCATGAATGCGGTGTGGGATCTGGCGGCGCGCGTGGCCGGCGTGCCCCTGTGGCGCCTGCTCGCCGAGATGAGTCCTGAGCAGCTCGTCGACGCGGCCGACCTGCGCTATCTCTCCGACGCCCTCACCCGTGACGAGGCCATCGCCCTTCTGGCGGAGCTCGCTCCGACGCGCGCCCAGCGCATCGCCGAACTGGAGACGACCGGCTACCCGTGCTACACGACGAGCGCGGGCTGGCTCGGGTACTCCGACGACAAGCTGCGCCGGCTGTGCCAAGAGGCGGTCGACGCCGGCTACCGCCACATCAAGCTCAAAGTAGGGGCGGATCTCGACGAGGACATCCGCCGGCTGACCATCGCGCGCGAGGTCATCGGCCCCGACGCCGCCCTGATGATCGACGCCAATCAGGTCTGGGATGTGCCGCAGGCGATCGAATGGGTCAACGCTCTCGCCCCCTTCCGTCCGCTCTGGATCGAGGAGCCGACCAGTCCCGACGACGTGCTCGGCCATGCGGCGATCCGCAAGGCCGTCCACCCGATCGGGGTGGCATCCGGCGAACACGGTATGAATCGGGTGCTGTTCAAGCAGATGTTCCAGGCCGAGGCTCTGGACTTCTGCCAGCTCGACGCGGCCCGCCTCGGAAGCGTGAACGAGATCCTCTCGGTCTACCTGCTCGCGAAGAAGTTCGGCGTGCCGGTCTGTCCGCACGCCGGCGGGGTGGGGCTGTGCGAGTTGGTGCAGCACCTCTCGGTGTTCGACTACGTCGCCGTGTCGGGCAGCCTCGAGAACCGGGTGACCGAATACGTCGACCACCTGCACGAGCACTTCGTCGACCCGTGCATCGTCGAGGGCGGTGCGTACCGGCTGCCGACGGCGCCCGGCTACAGCGCCGAGATGGTGGCCGCGTCGGTCGAGGAGTATCGCTTTCCCGACGGCGCCTACTGGGCCGCGGCGAGCGAGACGTCGTCGTGGACGAAGTCTTCGATCGCCAGCAGATGATGGCTCATCAGTAGCCGGGCGCGATCGGGTTCACGGGCGGTGATCGCCGCGAGAATCCCCTCGTGATCGTGGAAGGCCGTGCGCACCTGCTCTTCGTGCTGCACCCCGATCGATCGGCGGGCGAGCAGCGTGCGATCGGCCAGGGCGTCGATCAGTGCCGCGAGGGCTCCGTTGTCGGATGCCTTGGCGATGATGCGATGAAAGCCGATGTCGGCCGACATCACGGCTTCGTGATCAGACACGGGGTTGGCGAACACGACGTCGCGCACTCCGTCGAGCGCGGCCTTCGCCGCGGCCAGATCGGCTTCGCTGATGTGGAGCGCGGCGCGGGCTGCGGCTTCGGATTCCAGGACCCGGCGCACGGCGTGCAGGTCGGCGCGATGCTCGGGCGACTGCAGGTCGACCATGAACGCCATCGGCGCCAGAAGCAGCTCGGAGTCGAGCGACGTGACGTACGTTCCGTCGCCCTGCCGCGTCTCGAGCACCCCCATGATCGCGAGCGCGCGCACCCCTTCGCGGAGGGAGCCGCGCGAGACGCCGAGCGCAACGGCGAGATCTTTCTCGATCGGCAGCCGTGAGCCGGCGGTCAGCTCGCCTCGGGTGATCATCGACTTGATGCTCTGCACCACCACGTCGGTCTGCGACAGGCCCGGGGGCAATGCTGTCGCGGCCGCCGCGTCCTCACTGGTCACCGCACCATCTTAGGGGCGCGCACCGATTGATCCGATGAAAGCGGGACGCCCCTCGGGCACAAATATCTGACCTTTACCGCCCCACGGGCCGATACAGCCCGAGAATGCGACAAAACGGGCCCTAGACATCGGATGATTTGTTGGTTAGAGTCGCCCCAATCCAGCAAGGAGGCTGTGCGTGCCCGACCCCGTTCCCGTCGCGAAGGCGGCCGATCGTACGACGTCGCATGCCGATGCCGGCACGGCGGAGGTGACGCGTGCGCGCCTGGTCGGTGCCCTGCTGGGCGTACTGCGACTGGGACCGCTGCTGATCCTGCTGATCCTGATCGTGGCGCTGGCGAACCTGTCGCCGGTGTTCTTCACACCCCAGAACCTGGGCAACGTGCTGACGCAGAGCGCCGCGATCGCCATCCTGGCCATCGGGCAGCTGC
>JBDTQN010000161.1:0-6106 GCA_039932215.1 Pseudolysinimonas sp.
GCGCGCGACATCCAGCGCAAAGAGATGGAGTCGGGGGTGTTCTCGTTCAGCAAGGCGATCGACACGTTCTGCCCCATCGGCCCGTGGATCGTCACCGCCGACGAGGTGCCCGACATGCACGAGCTGCCGATGCAGCTGCGCGTCAACGGCGAGGTACGTCAGCAGGGCAACACCAACCAGACCCGCATCAAGTTCCCGCATCTGATCGCGTACCACTCGCCGCAGACCTACTCGGCCGGCGACATCATCACCACCGGAACGATCTCTGGCGTCGCCGCGGTGCAGCCGAACCCGTTCGACTTCTACCTGCAGCCGGGCGACCAGATCGAGGCCGAGATCACCGGCATCGGCACGCTGAAGAACCACGTGGTGAGCTGGCAAGAGGCGTACGCCGAATCGGCTCCGCAGCGGGTCGACTGGTGAGACTCGCCAACGTCGCGGGCCGGGCCGCCCTCGTCACCGACGAGGGGGCTCTGGATGTCGCGGAGGCTTCCGGCGGACGTTTCGGTCCCGACCCCCAGGCCCTGTTCTCTGACTGGGACGCCTTTCGCGACTGGGCCGCCACGGCATCCGGAACCGCGGTGCCGCTCGGCGAACTCGACGCGCCGGTGCCCCGACCGCGCCAGGTGATCGCGATCGGTGTGAACTACACGGAGCATGCCGCCGAGGCAGGCTACCCCGACGACTCGATGCCGATCACCTTCACGAAGTTCCCGTCGTCGATCGTCGGGCAGTCGCACGTCGTCGCGTTGCCCCAGGGGAACGTCGACTGGGAGGTCGAGCTGGTCGTCGCGATCGCGCGCGAGGCGCACGGCGTGCCGCGTGACGACGCCTGGTCGTACGTCGCCGGCGTCACGATCGGGCAAGACCTGTCGGAGCGGCTCGTGCAGAACGAGGGATCGCGGCCGCAGTACAGCCTGGGCAAGTCGTTTACGGGGTTCGGGCCGACGGGGCCCTGGCTGGTCACGCCCGACGAGCTGCCCGACCGTGACGACCTGGCCATCGGGTGCAGCCTCGACGGCGAGACGATGCAGAGCGGCCGCACCTCGGCGATGATCTACAGCGTGCCGATTTTGATCGAGCGGCTGTCGGCGATCATCACGCTGTACCCGGGCGACATCATCTTCTCGGGCACCCCCGCGGGCGTCGGAAACGCGCGCACCCCGAAGCGCTTCATCCAGCCGCACGAGGTGCTGGTCTCCACGATCGAGGGCATCGGCACCCTGACCACCCGCTTCACCGCCTGACCACATCCCGCGAGGGGTCGCTTCGGTCCGCTATTCCTACGCAGTAGCGGTCGGAAATGTCCCCTCACGGGCGGCCGCCACGAGGCGCGCGTACTCTGCGGCGCTCGGCTTGGCGGTGCGCTCGAACGTCGTGCGGTCGACCGAGTGCAGACCAAGCTGACCCTCGTAGCCGAAGATCCATTCGAAGTTGTCCATCAAAGTCCAATGGGTGTAGCCAAGCACGGGCACGCCGTCGTCGATCGCGTCAGCCAGTGCCGTCAGCGCCGGCGCGAGGAACGCAACGCGCAACCTGTCGTCGGCCGTCTGCATGCCGTTCTCGGTGACCAGCACGGGGACACCTGTCTGCTCGTGCGCGTAGCGAACGGTCGCGGCCAGTGAGTCCGGCTCGACCGCGCTGCCCATGTCGTTGCGCGGCAGGTCCGACGGCGGGTCGATCTGACCGCTGGCGTCGAAGCGATGGCGCTCGTAGTTCTGCACGCCGATGAAATCATCGCCGCGTGCCAGCTGCAACCAACGCTCGTAGACCTCTGCGCGTTTGCGATCGCGCACCGAGGTGTCGTCTCCGACCGCGACGTCGTCGATGATCGCGATCGAGAGGCCGACCGGCAGGTCGGCACGGCGTGCCTTGATGGCCGCCCTGCCGGCGAGGTGGCCGGCGGTCATGCCGTCGGCCATCGAATCCAGCTCTTCAGGCAGCATCACGTTCGCGAGCCGGTACCGCTCGACCCCGGTGGCCTCACTCGCGGCGATGAGGGTGGCGCGCTCGAGTTCGGCGATGAAAGGCGGCAGCCCCTGCCAGGTCAGGAGGCGGGAGAGATTCGGCTCGTTCATGGTGACGGCGATCGCGATCCGGTCGCCAAGACGCTGCATCACCGCATCGCAGTAGCGCGCGAACAGGGTGGGAGCGTTCGGGTTCAGCCAGCCGCCGAGCTTTGCGAACCAGTGCGGCGAGGTGAAGTGGTTGAAGGTGACGATCGGCGCGAGACCGAGCTCGAGGCAACGGTCGACGATCGCCTCGTAGTGATCGAGCGCGTCGTCGGAGAAGTCGCCCTCGACCGGCTCGACTCGGGCCCATTCGACAGAGAACCGATACGCGTTCAGACCCATCGCGGCGACCAGATCGAGGTCGTCGCGCCAGCGGGTGTACCCGTCCGCCGCCTTGCCGGACTTCTCGCGGAACACCGTGGGGGTGACGTTCTCCGCGAACCAGGTGTCGCTGTTCGCGTTGTCGCCTTCGTTCTGGTGGCCAGCCGTAGCGACCCCCCAGTAGAAATCGTTGGGGAAAGGGGTCATGGTTTCACTCCTGGGAATTCGGTGGCGTACGGCGCGGCATGGGTGTCGATCTCGGCACGCAAGGGCGCTTGCCGCGCGGCGGTCTGCTGTACCTCGTGGAAGTGCTCGAGCTTCTCGGCGTAGGTCAGAATCGACTGGTCGGGCGAGAAGTCAAAGGCACGCGACCCGCGCGCTCCACACGTTGCGCATTCGACGTGTTGTGCGAACACGACCACGACGGACAGGTGACAGAACGGGCACAACCCGGGCTCGCCGCGGTACTCGGCCTCGTCGTAGGCGATACCGAGTTGCGAGCCGACCGCCTCGCCGAGGCGCCGGGCGCGCTCGAGCGCTGGCCCATCCAGAACGATCGAAGCGGGACTGCCCGCTCCCGCGAACTCGACCTGGTCGACGACCGCGATCTGCGCAGACGCGGTCAGAGTGTGCAGCAGCGGGAGAGCCAGCGCCTTCCAGCGCGTGGGGATCGAGCCGCCAACCGCGATGAAGCCCGCCACCCGTGGGCGCAGCACGCGCTCGTCGACCGCGAAGTCGACGGCCAGCGGCTCGCCCGTGGCCCGCATGCGCAAGATCTCGGCGGTGAACGCGACGTCGGACTGCGGCCCGGAGATCTTGTCGCCGAGCAGCCGCAGCAGGCCGGGGACCGTGCGGGTGTAGATGGGAGTCGAGACGATCAGCCCGTCCGATTCCATGAGACGATCCCAGAACCAGCCGGCATCGTCGGATGCTGCGGCCGGCCCCGACGTGAGCGTCAAGTCTTGCAGTCGCACCAGTTCAACTTCGGCACCCGCGTCGAGTGCACCGCGCAGCGCCTCTTTGAGAAGGATCTCAGCGCTGCCGCCGGGGTTGCCGGCCGACAGACCTAGCAGCTTCATCGCGCGAGGTGCGGCTGCGCCGGCTTCGCTCCGGTGATCCACCCGACGACCGAGGAGTTGTCGGTCTCGCTCGTCGCGACGTCGGCGACCTTGCGTCCGCGGTTGAGCACGACGATGCGGTCGGCCACTTCGAAGCAGAGCGGCAGGTTGTGCGTGACAAGCACGACAGCGATGTTCACCTGGGCCATACGTCGGATGAGGTCTTCGACCTGCCGGGTCTGCGCGTAGCCGAGGGCGGCCGTCGGTTCGTCGAGCAACAGCGCACCCTGCCCGCGCGCGGTGACGCGCACCGCCGACCGCGCGAGCGCGACCACCTGGCGCTGCCCGCCCGACAGCATCTCGACCGGGCGGGTCACCGGTGCGGTCGTGACGCCGAGCGCCTCCAACTCGCGTAGCGACTCGCGCCGCATGGCCTTCTTGTCAAGGAACCCGAGCCAGCCGAGCGGTCCACGCCGTACGGGTTCGCGGCCGAGGGTGAGGTTCGTGGCGATGTCGGCAGCGTCGATGAGCGCGAGGTCCTGGTAAACCATCTGCACCCCGGCGTCGGCCGCATCTCGTGGCGAGCGGAAGTCCACGGGCGTGCCGGCGACCTCGATCGTGCCCTCCGAGGGGCGGTGAGCACCCGAAAGCACTTTGAGCAGAGTCGACTTGCCCGCGCCGTTGTCGCCGAGGATGGCGACCACCTCGCCGGGGTTGACGTCGAAGTCGACGCCGTCGAGCGCCTTCACGAAGCCGTAGTTGAGGCCGATGCCGGTGAGGCGGATGCCGGCGGTCGTCGTGGTGGCCATGTCAGGCCTCCTTCGGTGTGGCGCGTGGCGCGACCGGCGACTCGGTCTCGAGCGTCGCCGTCGGCGGCGGTGCCAGCCGTTTCGCGACGGCTGACGACATGACGCGTTCGAACGCGAGGGCCAGTACCAGCAGCACGCCGGTGGCGATGTTCGCGACGTACGGCGGGATGCCGCGGATGATCAGGGCGCTGGCGATGGTCGCGATGATGAGGGCGCCGACCAGGATGCGTGGCAGGCTGCCGCGGCCACCAGTCAGCGGCATGCCCGAGAGGGCGACGGCGGTGAGGGCTGAGAACAGCAGTTCGACGCTGGGGTTCGGCGACGCCTGCGTGGTGGTCGCGGTGACGAGCAGGCCGCCGATCGCGGCGCAGACACCCGAGAGGATGAAGCCCAGGATGCGGTAGTTGTTGGCGTTGATACCGACCCGACGCACCGCCTCGATGTTGCCGCCGACGCCCATGAGCCGCACACCCGCGCGGGTCTGGGTGAGAAACACCCACCCGACCAGAAAGACGAGTGCCACTACGTAGACGGGTGCCGGAATGCCGAAGTACCGGGTGCTCCCCATCCAGCCGAGCTGGGTGATGCCGCTGATCGGCACACCGCGGGCGAGCACCTGCGCGACGCCGCCCATGACAGTCAGAGTCGCGATGGTGACCACCAGGGGGTTCAGTCCGGTCTGGACCAGGATGCCGTTGATGGCTCCCACAGCGACGCCGACGGCGAGGGCGACGAGGATGCCGACCCACGCCGGAGCGCCGTTGTGGATGAGCAGACCGCCCGTCACCGAGGCCACGGTCGCGGTGCCGGGAATGGAGAGGTCGAGAGCGCCGCTCAGGATGCCGAAGCCGACGGCCGCCGCGAAGATCGCGGTGAGGGCGGCCGCGTTGGCGACCAGTGCAGCGTTGGCGAGGGTGAAGAAGTAGGGAGCCGCCCAGAAGGCGAACACGATGACGAGCACGATCCAGAGCACCAGGATGCCGCGGTCGCGAAGGAAGACAAGCGCCTTCACGCTGTTCGTGCCGCCGGCGTCGAGCGCATTCGCGCGCTCGGCGTTGCGGACCGCCGCGATGGACTCGGTGTCGTTGTGATTGCTCATCGTCGTGCCCTCAGTTCTTCACCCTCGCCGAACGTTACGGCGTGATCAGGTTGATCGGAACGGTGAGCTGCTGGCCGTCGGCGGTCGGGTCGGCCGCGAGGGCGTGCAGCTCGACCAGGTTCTGACCGAGGTCGGCCTCGAAGTCGAAGGCGACCTCACCGTAGATCTTGCCGTCGGTGACCGACTGAACTGCCTCTTCGTTGCCGCCGGCACCGACGATGCAGATCGCGGTCGGGTCGAGACCGGCCTGACCTGCCGCGTCGAGTGCACCGAGGGTGGCCTCGTCGTCGGTTCCGACGATGACGTTGGCGTCGGGCGCGCCCTGGATGGCACTCGCGATGATCTGTGAGTTGCCCAGGCGGTCGGCGGCGGCGTCCTGCGTGTTCACGATGGTCGAGTCGGGAGCGCCGTCGGCGATCGCGGCCTTGACGGCCTCGTTGATTTCGTCGGAGCTCTGTGCGCCGAGCGGGCTCTGCAGGTAGATGATGTTGCCCGCGCCATCGAGACGTTCGTTGATGCAGTCGGCGACGAGTCCGCCGAGCTTCGAGCCGTAGTCCGCGTTGTCGACGTTGGTGAACGTGATGCCGGCTTGCGGGCCGTCGAATCCGTAGTCGGCCGGCACGCCGGACGCGATGACGACGATGCCCTTTGCCTGCGCAGCGACGAGCGCCGAGGTGACCGCTTCGGCGGCGGGGTTGTCGTTGGTGACGGTCGTCGTGATGGTGCTCGCATCGGCCGCCGCGACGCGCCTCTTCCCCTGGGCCGGAGATGGTGGGGTCGCGTATCGGGTCATGCGGCTCTCCTTCA
>JBDTQN010000162.1:0-6074 GCA_039932215.1 Pseudolysinimonas sp.
TCGAGGGCGATGTGACGCTGTCGTTCCAGCTCTGGTCGTCGACGCGCGCCAAGCTCAGCGAGAAGTTCGCCCAGGGCGACCACGTGATCGCGCTGGTGAAGACCGAGTTCTGGGTCAAGGGCGGCACGCTCTCGATGCAGGTGCTCACCATGCGCCACGTCGGGCTGGGTGACCTGCTCGAACGCCTCGAGCGGCTGCGCAGACAGCTGGCCGACGAGGGGCTGTTCGAGGTCGCGCTCAAGAAGCGTCTGCCCTTCCTCCCCGGGTGCATCGGTCTGATCACCGGCAAAGACAGCGACGCCGAGAAAGACGTGGTGCGCAACGCGCAACTGCGGTGGCCGTCGGTGAACTTCCGCGTGCGGTACGCGGCCATGCAGGGCGACCGTGCGGCGGGTGATGTCGCGGCCGCGATCCGCGAACTCGACGCCGACCCCGAGGTCGACGTGATCATCGTCGCCCGCGGCGGCGGCGACTTCCAGAACCTGCTGGCCTTCAGCGACGAGGCGCTCGTGCGCACGGCTTCGGCATGCGAGACACCGCTGGTCAGCGCGATCGGTCATGAGGCCGACCGTCCCCTGCTCGACGAGGTCGCAGACCTGCGCGCCTCGACGCCCACCGATGCGGCCAAGCGCGTGGTGCCCGACGTCGCCGAAGAGCTTGCCCGCGTGCAACAGGCCCGGTCCCGCATCCTGATGCGCGTCACCGGCATGGTCACCCACGAGATCGAGCGCCTCGGCACCCTGCGGTCCCGTCCCGTGGTCGCCGAGCCCGGCTGGCTCGTCGCTCAGCGTTCCGACGAGATCACCCGGTGGGTCGCGCGCGGATCGCAGTTGATCGACCACAACGTCGAACGCGCCGAGCGCGGCCTGGCCGAACTCACCGGGCAGTTGCGGGCGCTCTCACCCAAACGCACCCTCGAGCGCGGTTACGCGATCGCACAGCGCGCCGACGGGCACGTGCTGCGAGGGGTGCAGGATGCCGAGGCCGGCTCTCAACTCCTCCTCACCCTGAGCGACGGTTCGGTCTCCACCACCGTCGACGGCGACCCGTCGCCCCCGAAATCGCGCGGCTAGAGTGGACGTTGTGCCTGACGCTCCCGACGTTGCCTCTCTGTCTTACGAAGAGGCCCGTGACGAGTTGGTCCGCGTGGTGACCGAACTCGAGACCGGCGCCGCCACGCTCGAGCAGTCATTGGCGCTGTGGGAACGCGGCGAGGCCCTCGCGAAGCGTTGCGAAGAGTGGCTGCTCGGCGCCAAGGCGCGGCTCGACGCGGCTCGCGCAACGGCAGGTGCCAGCGACTCGTGAGCAGGCAGCCCGCAGTCGACAGCTCGGGTCGGCCGATCGTGGCCGAGCTGGGGCGTCCCGAGACTCCCGATGAGGCGGCCGACCGCAAAGCCCTGGCGAGTGCGAAGCGCCGTGCGAACCAGACCACGCTGAACCTGGTCCTGGCCCTGCTCGCATCCCTCGCCGTCGTCGCCCTCGTGGTTCTGGTCGTGGTGCGACCGCAGAGCGTGCAGCGCGATCCGGTCGACTACCTCGGCATCGCGAGCGACGCGCAAGAGTCGGTCGACGTCCCGTTGGCCGCACCCGCGCTCCCTGACGGCTGGAGCGCGAATCGCGCCGAGCTGACCGAGTCGGCCGGCGACGCCGTGCAGTCCTGGCAGATCGGATTCCTCACGCCGTCACAGCAGTACATCGGGCTGGTGCAGGGCATCGACGCGAATGCGAGCTGGCTGGCCGCCCAGACCGGCAACAGCGAGGCGACCGATCGCATCCGCATCGGCGACACCGAATGGCGGGTCTTCGACCGTCGCGACGCCGACGACCCCGGCAATCTGGCGTTCGCGCTGACGGCCGACTTCGGCCGCTCGACCGTCGTGCTCGGGGGAACGGCGAGCGATGCCGAGTTCGCGACGCTCGCCGAGTCCGTGGCCGCGGAGCTGGCCCCGTGACCGACCGCAGCCCCGCCGATGTCTGGCGCGAGATGGTGCGCGGCAACGAGCGTTTCGTCGCCGGCGAGCCGCTGCACCCGCGCCAAGACGTCGAGCATCGCGAGAAGCTGGCCGAAGCGCAGACGCCCCACGCCGCCCTGTTCGGCTGCAGCGACTCACGCCTCGCGGCCGAGATCATCTTCGACAAGGGCCTCGGCGACCTGTTCGTGGTGCGCAACGCGGGGCAGGTCATCTCTGACTCCGTCGTCGGCTCACTCGAGTACGCGGTCGCGGTGCTCGAAGTCCCGCTGATCCTGGTGCTGGGGCACGACGAGTGCGGTGCCGTGCGTGCGGCCATCGACCAGTCCCTGCCCGACGCTCCCCCGCTGCCGCCGCACATCCGCAGCCTCATCGCGCCGATCGCGCCCGCCGTCGCGCGTGCCGATCGCATCGACGGCGCACCCGACCCGCTCGACGTCGGGCGCGAGCACCTGCGCGACACGGTCGCCGAGCTGCTCGAGCGTTCCGAACTCATCAGCGACGCCATCGCCGCGGGTACGCTTGCTGTCGTGGGTGCGAACTACCGGCTCAGCGAGGGCCGTGTCGTCCCCGATGTCGTCGTCGGCACCGTCTGAACCGCCCGCCGACTCCCTCTGAAAGGCCTACGCCGCTGTGAGCACCGAAGACTTCCGTATCGAGCACGACACGATGGGTGAGGTGCGGGTCCCCGCGTCTGCCCTGTACAGCGCACAGACACAGCGTGCGGTCGAGAACTTCCCCATCTCGGGAACCGGTCTCGAGCCGGCGCAGATCGTCGCCCTCGCCCGCATCAAACGCGCCGCCGCGCTGGTCAACAAAGAACTCGGCATCGTCGACGGCGCCATCGCCGACGCCATCGTCTTCGCCGCCGACCAGCTGATCGCCGGCGAGCATCACGACCAGTTCCCGGTCGATACCTACCAGACCGGGTCGGGCACGAGCTCGAACATGAACATCAACGAGGTGCTCGCCACCCTCGCCTCCACCAAGCTCGGCTCGCCCGTGCACCCCAACGACCATGTGAACGCGTCGCAGTCGTCGAACGACGTGTTCCCCACCTCGGTGCACGTCGCCGTCACCGGCGCGCTGATCAACGACCTGGTGCCCGCGCTCGACCACCTCGCGGTGTCGCTCGAGAAGAAGGCCACGCTGTGGGCCACCGCGGTCAAGTCCGGCCGCACCCACCTGATGGATGCCACTCCCGTGACACTCGGACAGGAGTTCGGCGGCTACGCGCGCCAGGTGCGCCTGGGCATCGAACGGATCGAGGCGGCGCTCCCCCGCGTCGCCGAGGTGCCCTTGGGCGGCACCGCCGTCGGAACGGGCATCAACATGCCAGCCGCGTTCTCGCAGAAGGTCATCGCGATCGTGTCCGAGACGTCCGGTCTCCCGATCACCGAGGCGCTCGACCACTTCGAGGCGCAAGGCGCGCGCGACGGCCTCGTCGAAGCGTCCGGCGCCCTGCGCACCATCGCCGTCTCGCTCACCAAGATCTGCAACGACCTGCGGTGGATGGGCTCCGGCCCGAACACCGGTCTCGGCGAACTGCACATCCCCGACCTGCAGCCCGGCTCCTCGATCATGCCCGGCAAGGTGAACCCGGTCATCCCCGAAGCGGTGATCATGGTCGGCGCACGCGTCATCGGCAACGACGCCACCATCGCGTGGGCGGGAGCAACGGGCTCGTTCGAGCTCAACGTCGCCATCCCCGTGATGGGCACCGCCCTGCTCGAGTCGATCCGCCTGCTCGCGAACTCGAGCCGCCTGCTCGCCGACAAGACCGTCGACGGACTCGAAGCCAACCTCGAACGCGCGAAGAAGTTCGCCGAGGCATCGCCGTCGATCGTCACACCGCTCAACAAGCTCATCGGCTACGAGAACGCCGCCAAGATCGCCAAGCACTCCGTCGCCCACGACATGACCGTGCGCGAAGCGGTGATCGACCTCGGCTTCGTCGAGCGCGGCGAGCTCACCGAGGCGCAGCTCGACACCGCCCTCGACGTGCTGCGCATGACCCACCCGGGCTAACTACTGACGGCGATCCCGACGTTCACGGCGACCACGATCAGCACGATCAGGCCGATCACGTTGACCACGCGGGTGATCATGTACGAGGCGTCGCTCGGCTCGTTCGCCTCAGCGTTGCGGTAGGCCCACGCCGACAGGGTGTTCCACTGCCCTCGGGGCGAGATCGCGCCCCACAGCATGATGCCGCCGACGAGCACGAAGAAGAGCCAGATCAGCCAGGTCATGGCCTCCAGGCTAGCTGAGCGTTGACGACGGCTCTGGCCCGACAGCGCTAGCGTGAACGGGTGCGGGTACTCAGCTACAACCTCGAGAAGAACAAGGCCGTCGGCGAACTGCTCGCCCTGATCGAGCGGCACGACCTCGACATCCTGTGTCTGCAGGAGGTGGATGCGGCGGCGCTCCCCGAAGAGCTGGGCGCGATGCACCTGGTCGACCGCACCCTGGCGAACCGACTCGGGCTGGCCATCTTCCATCGCGGCGACCGCTACACCCCGGTTCGCACCGAAGCGTTCGCCCTGAAGAAGTCGCTGCACGACCGCATCGCGAAACCGGCGCATGAGCGCCTGCTCGCCACCCGCCTCATCGACCGCAGGACCGACCACGAACTGGTGGTGGGGTCGTTCCACGCCTCGCCGCTCACCGCGCTCAACTCATTGCGTCGCACCCAGATCGCCGCCGCGCACGAGCGGCTCGCCGAACTCGGACCCGGCCTGCCACACCTGATGGTCGGCGACTACAACTACCCGCTGTTCCGCCGCGGACTGGGCCGATCGGTCGGCAAGACGGGCCACGACCTCACCTTCAGCGACGGTCGCACGTACACGCGGTACAAGTTCTTGCGCGGGCATTTCGACTTCGCGACCTCGGTCGGCATGGTGATCAGCTCGGTCGAGACGCTGCCCAAGGGCGGGTCCGACCATCTGCCGATTCTGGTGACGGCGACCTACGGCGACCCCGCCCCTCTCGATCCGGATGCGGACGTTACGCCAACTCGTTCGACTCCAGCATCTCGGTGACCAGCGCGGCGATCGCCGAGCGTTCCGACCGGGTCAGCGTGATGTGCGCGAACAGCGGGTGACCCTTCAGCGTCTCGATGACCGAGGCGACACCGTCGTGGCGGCCGACGCGCAGGTTGTCGCGCTGGGCGACATCATGGGTCAGCACCACGCGTGAGTTCTGCCCGATGCGCGACAGCACGGTGAGCAGCACATTGCGTTCCAGGGACTGCGCCTCGTCGACGATCACGAATGCGTCGTGCAGCGAACGGCCGCGGATGTGCGTGAGCGGGAGCACCTCGAGCAGTCCGCGCTCCACCACCTCCTCGAGCACGTTCTCGCTGACCAGGGCTCCGAGCGTGTCGAACACCGCCTGACCCCAGGGGTTCATCTTCTCGCCCTGGTCACCGGGCAGGTACCCCAGCTCTTGGCCACCGACCGCGTAGAGCGGCCGGAACACCATGATCTTGCGGTGCTGCTGCTTCTCGAGCACCGCCTCCAGCCCTGCGCACAGCGCCAACGCGCTCTTGCCGGTTCCTGCCCGGCCGCCCAGCGAGACGATGCCGATCTCGGGATCGAGCAGCAGGTCGAGCGCGATCCGCTGCTCGGCGCTGCGGCCGTGCAGCCCGAACACGTCGCGGTCGCCGCGGACCACGCGCAGTTCGCCCTTCGACACGACCCGACCCAAAGCGGACCCGCGGTCGGACTTGATCACCAGCGACGTATTCACCGGCAGGTCCTGCACCAGCCGGCTGGAGATGACGGCGTCGTCGTAGAGGTCGCTCATCTGCTCGCTCGAGACGTCGATCTCGGCCAGCCCGGTGTAGCCGGAGTCGACGGCGAGCTCGGCGCGGTACTCCTCGGCGGCGAGGCCGACCGAGGCGGCCTTGACCCGCAGCGGGAGGTCTTTGGAGACCACCACGACATCCAGGCCGTCGTTCGCCAGGTTCATCGCGACGGCCAGGATGCGGGAGTCGTTGTCGCCCAGCTGCAGCCCCGACGGCAGCACCGACATGTTCGAGTGGTTCAGCTCGACGCGCAGAGAGCCGCCGCCGTCGCCGACCGCGATCGGGAAGTCGAG
>JBDTQN010000163.1:0-5985 GCA_039932215.1 Pseudolysinimonas sp.
ATCCGGAACGGGTGCGCAGGGTCGCCGCCGCCGTGCTCTAGCGGGCCTGCGCCGTGCCCACCCGAGGGGACAGTTCGGACCGCTTCACACGGCTCGTAGCGGTCCGAACTGTCCCCTCACGCGGGGTGGGGCTACAGCGCGGGGTCGATGACCAGCTTGCCGCGCACCTGATGCGCCTCGAGACGCCGCATCGCATCCGGAACCTCAGCCAGCGGCAGAACCTGCTCGATCGCGGAGTTGACCTCGCCCGAGGCGAGGAGTCCCGCGACACGCTCGAGGTCGGCCGGCTTCGTGAGTGAGATGAGTCCGACCGCACGCTGGCGGCGGATCCCCGACGCGAGTCCGGCGAACATGCTGCGCTGGAATCCGCCGAGCACGCGCCCGCCGCCCTCACCGCCGACGATGACCGCGCGGCCGGTCGGGGTGAGGGCCCGGCGCAGCACCGCCAGCGGGCGGTTGCCGCCCATGTCGAGGATCACGTCATAGGTCTGGGAGCCATCGGTCACGTCGGTCGTCGAGTAGTCGAGCACGTCGTCGACACCCAGGCCGCGCACGAACCCGAGCTTCGCGGTGCTCGCGACCCCGGTCACCTGTGCTCCCCGTGCACGCGCGATCTGCACGGCGAACGATCCGACGCCTCCGGACGCGCCGAGCACCAGAACACTCTGGCCGGGCTTCAGCCGCGCGGCGTCGAGCGCCTGCAGCGCCGTGACTCCCGAGACAGCGGCAGCAGCGGCCTGCTCGGCGGAGACGCCGTCGGGCACCGCGCTGAGGTTCTTCTCGGCCGAGATCGCGAACTCGGCGAAGGTGCCGTTGCCGACGCCGAAGACCCGGTCGCCGGAACGGAAGCGCGTCACCTGGTCGCCCACGGCATCCACCACCCCCGCCAGCTCCGTGCCGAGGCCGGCGGTGCGCGGCGCGCGCAGCCCGAGCGCCAGCCGAGCCATCGTCGGCAGCCCGGTCATGAGATGCCAGACGCCGATGTCGACGCCGGCGGCCTCGACCCGAACGCGCACCTCACGCGGTCCGGGCTCTGGCCGGTCGATGTCGACGAGCTTCAGCACGTCGGCGGAGCCGTACTCGGGGCGGATGATGGCTTTCACGGGGAACCTTCTTCGGAATCGGGATACTGGAACACGTCGTCGAGGGGAACCCCGAACGCGCGGGCGATCTGAAAGGCCAGTTCGAGCGACGGCGAGTACTTGCCCTGCTCGATGGCGATGACGGTTTGGCGGGTGACGCCGATGCGTTCGGCCAGGTCGGCTTGGGTCATCTCGCCGTGGGCGAACCGCAGCGTGCGGATCAAGTTGGTGACGGCGGTCGGTTTCACCACCGGGGCAGCCCGGTGCGATAGGCGACGATCTTGGCGATGGCGCCGACGATCGCCGACAGGATGAAGCAGAGGTAGATCACGTTGGCGATCCAGAAGTGGTCGAACTCGAACATGGCCAGCACCATCGCGCTCAGGGCGCCGATCGTGATGAACGCGTACGAGTTGTACTCGCCGAAGCGGTGGATCTCGCGCTCGCGCTGGTCTTTCTTGCCGATCTTCGGCGCGAAGAAGATGTGCAGCACGATCGAGAGAACGATGGAGCCGCCGATCGTCCAGAGCATCGGCGCGACGTACGGCGCCTCGGTCAGCGGGGCATCGCCCACCAGGCCGAGCACCCAAATCAGGTAGGTCGTCACTGCGGCGATCGCGAGGATCAACATGATCCACGCGCTCTTCTCTTCGCTGGCCATCTCAGCATCCCTTCGTGTCAAGAATGTTTGACAATGCCGAAGGTAAAGCAAGTTTCACATGGTGTCAAGTATTTTTGACATGTCGCGACGCCAACACGTCGAAACGGCGGGTATGGCGGGTGCGCGCGGTGGCACCCGCCATACGCGCCGTCTCGACGACGGGGTTAGAAGATGTCGGGGCTCGGGGTCGAAGCCCAGCGGATGGCGACGTCGGCGTGCCGGTCGAAGCGGTAGCCGGCCCCCCGCACGGTGCGCACGATGTCTTCGTAGGCGCCGAGCTTCGAGCGCAGACGCCGCACGTGCACATCGATGGTGCGCTCGTTCGGAGTCTCGTCGTCGCCGCCCTCGCTCCACAGGGTCGAGATGATCTCGGCCCGCTCGATGGTGCGCCCCTCGCGCAGCACGAGGAACTGCAGCAGCTCGAACTCCTTGTACGTCAGCGGAGCGGTCTCGCCGTCGAGCTGCACCCGCTTGCGCGAGATGTCGATGACGACGCCGCCCTTCGCCTCAGCGGGCTCGACGGGGGCGACCTGCCGGTGCTTGGCCAGGGCCGCCGGGTCTTGCAGCGCGAGCCGCACGACGTCGACGTCGCGCCCGCCGGTTCCCACCGGGGCCAGGGCGACGGCGGCGTAGCTCTCGGCGCCGGGGACGAGCTCGGACACCAGCTGCTTGAGGGCGGTGACGACCGCGCTCAGGTCGGTCCCGGCATCCAGAGCCTTCTGCTCATCGATGCCGATGTAGAGCGCGAACCCCCGGGCCTCGGTGCCCTCGGGCACGGCGCGCAGACGCGAGGGGCTGGATGCGGGGGCCGGCTCGGCGGCAGGCGCCGGCGCGGTCGCGGGGCGGGTGTTCGGACGGTAGGTGTCGAGGGTGGCAAGAGACATGGTGTCGAATCCTTGGTCTGGTGCGTGCGGGATGCCGGAATCAGTCACGGCTACCGCCTCGCGAGGTGTGTCGGAATGTGGGTGAGCGCCGTCCACGTCGTTCGACGGGCGGCGGGAGTTCATCAGAGACGTCTGAACTCGACCAGTTGTGCTCTAGGCACACATTCGACAACACATGACCGCACGAGCCGGCAGCATCGTGCCGGCGTTCCCGAAGGCCTCAGAGGAGGTCAGGGAGTGCACGTGGATGGTCATGCGTGCAATTTTGTTGCACAGACGCAAGAAAAGTCAAACCGTGCCGTAAAGGCGGTCGCCGGCGTCGCCGAGCCCCGGCACGATGTAGCCCACCTCGTTGAGCTTCTCGTCGAGGGCCCCGAGCACGATCGTGACCTCGCGGCCCTCGGTCGCCTTCTTCACGGCTTCGAGACCCTCGGGGGCGCCGATCAGGCAGACGGCGGTGACATCGACGGCGCCGCGGGCGAACAGGTACTCGATCGCGGCGATCAGCGAGCCGCCGGTCGCGAGCATCGGGTCGAGCACGAAGCACTGCCGGTTCGCGAGGTCGTCGGGGAGGCGCTCGGCATAGATGTCGGGCTGCAGGGTCGTCTCGTTGCGCACCATGCCCAGAAAGCCGACCTCGGCGGTCGGGACCAGCTTGACCATGCCCTCCAGCATCCCGAGCCCGGCGCGCAGGATGGGGACGACCAGCGGACGCGGTTCGGCGAGCGCGAGACCCTTCGCCGTCGCGACGGGCGTCTCGACCGTGACCGGGGTCGTTCGCACGTTGCGCGTGGCCTCGTAGGCGAGCAATGTCACCAGCTCTTCGGCGAGTGCCCGGAACGTGGGCGACGGGGTGTTCTTGTCGCGCAGCACCGTGAGCTTGTGAGTGATGAGGGGGTGGTCGGCTACGTGCACTCGCATACGCTCGACCCTATGGCAGCCCAGCCTCCGTCGGCAGAGTACGAGCACGCGATGCGTGCGGCGCTCGCCGAGGCCGAACTCGCGCTGACATCGGGCGACGTGCCGGTCGGTGCCGTGTTGCTCGACTCCGACGGCTCGGTGCTCGCCCACGCGCACAACGAGCGGGAGGCGCTGCACGACCCGACCGCCCACGCCGAGGTGCTCGCGATCCGGCGTGCGGCCGAGATCCGCGGTGACTGGCGTCTCGACGACACCACCCTCGTGGTCACGCTCGAGCCATGTGTGCTCTGCGCGGGAGCGATTCTCGCCGCGCGCGTGCCCCGTGTGGTGTTCGGAGCGTGGGACGACAAGGCGGGCGCGGCAGGCAGCGTGCACGACCTGCTTCGTGATCGAAGGTTGCCGCACCGGGTCGAGGTCACGACCGGTGTGTTCGCCGCAGAGAGCACCGCACTGCTGGCGGGATTCTTCGAGAAGCGTCGCTAGAAGTCGTTGCCCTGCGTGCAGGTCTGCTCTGTCGCCTGCTGACCGTTGATCGTCGAGGGCAACTGCACGACAGCGGGGCCTGCGGGCGCGATGGTGGGCGAGGCGGACCCGCTTGGCTGTGGCGACGGGGTCTCGACGACATCCGTGCCGGAGACGGCGCCACCGCCCGGATCGCCCGTGACGATGATCTGCGCATCGGCCGCAATGGCATCCATCAGCACCTTCGCATCGGCCTTGCGCGGCGCGACACCGCCGACCCCATTGACGACGGTCGATCCGGCGGGGTAGCTGACGAAGGCGATGTTGGCGAGCGGAATGTCTTTGACCGCCAGCGCCATCGACGCCATCGTGTCGAGCGAACTGAGCGATGTGCTCAGCTGCATGTTCGAGGCGGCAGCCTTGGCTAGCGCGTAGATCGTGAGCGGATTGGTGAGCGTGCCCTCGCTCTTGACCTTACGCATGAGGGCGGCCATGAAGAGCTGCTGGTTGCTGACCCGGGTGGTGTCGCTGCCGTCGCCGACGCCGTGCCTGCTGCGCAGGAACTGCAAGGCGTCCCAGCCCTCGAGCGTGTGGTTGCCCGCCTCGAGGTCGAAGGTGATCTGGTGGTCGTGGATTGCCTCGGCGACACACACCTCGACGCCGCCCACCGCATCCGACATCGCGATGACGCCGTCGAACTCGATCTTGGCGGCATAGCCGATCTCGAGGCCTGTGAGGTTCTCGACGGTCGACACGGCGCACGCCAGGCCGCCGTAGGTCAGGGCCTCGTTGATCTTGCGGGTTCCCGGGTTGCCCTTCTCGCATCCCGAGATCGGCACGTACATGTCGCGCTGCATGCTGACGGCGATGGCGCTGTGGCTGACCGGCGAGATGTGCAGCAGGATCGTGACGTCGTTCAGGTTCTCGCCGCGCTCGCCGTACGCGGCGTTGCCGCCGCCGCTGTCGCTGCCGACCAACAGGATGTTGACGGGACCGTCGATTGCTCCGATCGAGGGAGGAGCATCGCCCTCGGCCTGGATGTCGACGCTGTCGTCGAACGAATCGGTGATCTGGAACGCCGCGATGGCGGCGATGGATGCGGTGCTCGTCAGCACCACGGCGAGGACGGCCCCGATGATCGCGAGAATCGGTTTGACCGCGCTCCGTCGGGGGAGCTGGCCGTGCCGCGCCGGAATGTTCACGTCGGGAACCGTATCGGCGTCGTCTGGGCGGTTCCTGTAGGGCGCTCGGCGTGTGACCGAGCCGTAATACCGAGTCGGCCGCGCTAGTCGGCGCCCTTGATGACTATCGCATCGGTCGACGGCGAGATCGCATCAGACGGCTGATAGATGTCCGGTTCGATGTAGATCACCCGGGCGACCGGCACGGCCTCGCGGATCTCGGCCTCGACCTCGTTGATCGCACGCGCGACATCCGCGACCTTCGTGGTCTTCGGAAAGGCGACCTTCGCTGCGACGAGAAGCTCGTCGGGCCCCAGGTACAGCGTCTTCATATGGATGAGCGCCTCGACCCGCGTGCTCGCGTTGAACGCGTCGCGAATCTTCTCGGTGTCGGCGCGGCTGGCGCCCTCGCCCACCAGGAGGCTCTTGGTCTCGATGCCGAGGATCACGGCAACGACGACGAGCAGCACGCCGATCGCAATGGTGCCGATCGCATCCCAGATCGGGTTGCCGGTCAGGATGGTCAGCCCGACGCCGGCGAAGGCGAACACCAGCCCGGTCAGGGCCGCGATGTCTTCGAGCAGCACGACAGGCAGTTCGGGCTGCTTCGCGTGGCGGATGAAGTTGATCCAGCTCTGTGTGCCCCGCACCTTGTTCGACTCTGTGACGGCCGTGCGCAGCGAGAAGCTTTCGAGCACGATCGCGACGAGCAGCACGACGATCGGCAGCCAAGGCACCTCGAGCTCGTGCGGGTGGGTGACCTTCTCGACACCCTCGTAGAGCGAGAACACCCC